>CAYOXR010000391.1:0-5466 GCA_964407955.1 uncultured bacterium
CAAGCCGGAGTGGGGTTGGTTGCGAACGGCGTGGTGCTGGTGAGGACACCGTGGGCGGTCTTCAGCAGTCTGGCCATGCGGGTGATGACGGCGGCCTTTCGCGGCTTGTTGCGCTTCACCGGCTTCTCGTGGAAGGCCTTGATGACCGGATTGATGCGAATCGCCGCGAGGCACGGCATGTGCAGCATGCGCCGCAGCGCACTGGAACCCGACCTCGAGTTCTTCGTTTGGCCTCCGACGCTGGTGCCGGAGTCGAAGCGCGGGGGCGTCAGCCCGGCGAACGGGACGAGCTTGCGAGCGCTGGCGAGGCGGTGGACGTCTCCGAGCTCGGTCAGGAGGTGGCAGGCGGTGCGCGTGTGGATACCGGGAATGCTGGTCAGCAAGGCAAGTTCGTGGCCGCGGGTGTGTTTGGTGTCGCGTTCGAGTTGCTCCTCGAGCGCCTTCTTCTCGTGTTCCAGCATCTCGATGTGGCGCCGCAGGGAGGGCAGGGTTTCGGGGTGCGCCTCACCGGCTTCGGTCGCTTCCAGCCGGTTCTTCAGCCGGGTGAGGTCCTTGTCCAGAGGCTCTAGCTCGCGCGTCAGGGAGTGTGCCAGGTGGGAGGCCGGCAGCGAGGGTGCGGGTCGGTGTTCGTTGGCGTCTACGGCCAGCCACAGTGCGTCTGCTTTGTCGGTCTTGTTGCGGCGGTGCGGGCTCTTCACGAGGTGGCTGGCCTGCGCGGGGTTCAGCACGCTCACGCGCAGCTTTGCATTCTGTGGGGATGCGACCAGGGTGCGGTGGTAGGCCGAGGTCGCTTCGAGGGCGATGAGCGCGTCAGGGAACTCCTGAAACCATCGCACCAGCTCGGCGTGTCCCTGGGCGGTGTTGTCTGCCTTGGTGCGGCGGATCTCTCCACTCTCGGAGAGGGCGGCGGCGTCGAGCGTGGCTTTGCTGACGTCGATCCCAACGAACCATATGGGTCTTCCTCGTTGGGTTTCGGGTCCGCCCTCGTTACCGCTCGCATACCTGCGTATTCGGTCCGTCACGACTCAGGGTGGTTGTTCGGAGTCATGGGGATGGGGTGGAGCAGGGCAATCTCCAGACCGAGCTCGCACGCTCATGTTGCTCCTCGGCCTTGCTCCCAACCCGAAACGAACATACACGTTGCTCCCCTTTCGTGGAGGCGTTCGCGCTCGCGGACGAGGAGCCTCTCCGGTCGTTCCGGTTGCTTCGAAGGCATCGCCGTGGCGATCGTCGGCTGGGCGGTGGCCCGACCGTTGGCATGAGCGCGGCCCCCATCCTTGTGGCCGGCGCCGCTGCGGGTCGGGGTACGGCAGGGTCCGTGAACCACGCACCCCTCGGGCTCCACGCTCCCCCGCTATCCACGTACCGCCGGGGCGGGTGAGGACGCGCTTGCCTCCTGCGCGCCCATGATGACCGTCACGGCGTGGTCCCGACCATCGTCACGCAGGGGCACGCGCCGTGTCGGCTGCGCGCGACCGTCGACGGTGACGGCCGTCACGCCTCGGGAGATGTGGTGAGGGTTCTGCACCTGGATCGTGTAGCAGCTGGCGCCGAACCGGTAGTCCACCTCGAACCCGTCCCAGTCGGGAGAGATGCACGGTTGGACGTCGAGGGCGTCGCCGTGGCGGTGGAGGCCGAGGATCGCCTCGATACCCAGCCGGTACATCCAGGCAGCCGAACCCGTGTACCAGGTCCAGCCGCCGCGACCGACGTGGGGCGCCACGCCGTAGACGTCGGCGGCGATCACGTACGGTTCGACCTTGTAGCGCGCGACGGCCTCCGCCGTTGCGCCGTGCCGTACGGGGTTGAGGAGGTCGAACAGGCGGTATGCGAGAGCCCCGTCGCCGAGCTCAGCGAACGCCCACGCGGTCCAGATCGCCGCGTGCGTGTACTGACCGCCGTTCTCGCGGATGCCGGGCAGGTAGCCCTTGATGTAGCCGGGGTCCATGTCGCCTTGGTCGAACGGCGGCGTGAGCAGCAAGACGATGCCGTCCGTCGGGCGCACCAGGTGCTCGACGACGGATGCCATCGCCTGTTCTGAGCGCGCGGGATCGCCGGCACCCGAGAGCACTGACCAGGACTGGGCGATCGAGTCGATCCTCGCCTCTTCGCTCCGGTGCGAGCCGAGCGGGGTGCCATCATCGAAGAAGGCGCGCAGGTACCAGTTGCCGTCCCACGCGTGGGCCTCGACCGCCGTGCGGTAGGCTTCCGCCTGGCGCCGGTAGCGGTCCGCCCGGGCCGTTTCGGCACGCGCCTCGCACAAGGGCGCGAAGCGCGCCAGGGTGGCGATGAGGAACCACGCGAGCCACGTGCTTTCCCCATGTCCGCCGATCCCGACCCGGTTCATGCCGTCGTTCCAGTCGCCTCCGCCCATGAGCGGTAGGCCGTGCGGACCGACGGTGCAGGCTCGATCCAGCGCCCGACAGGCATGTTCGTACAGGGAGAACGTCTGCTCGGTCTCCGAGACGCGGTCGTATCGGTCCTGTTCTTCGGGCCCGAGCGGAGGTGCCTGCAAGAACGGAACGCTCTCGTCCAGGACGGTGCCGTCGGCCGTGTGGTCGATGTAGCGTTCGATCACGAACGGTAGCCAGGCAAGATCGTCGGAGATGCGGGTCCGGACGCCGTGGGTCCCGCCCGGATGCCACCAGTGCAAGACGTCACCCTCCTCGAACTGGTGCCGCGCCGCTCTCAGCAGCTGAGCGCGCGCCAGATTGGGTGCAGCGTGCATCACCGCCATGACGTCCTGAAGTTGGTCGCGAAAGCCGAACGCCCCGCCGGCCTGGTAGAAGGCCGTGCGGCCCCACAGCCGGCAGGCGATCGTCTGGTACGGCAGCCAGCGGTCGAGCATCACGTTCATCGCGGGGTCGGGCGTGCGTACAGCGATGGCGCCGAGGCTCTGGTTCCATGCACGGTGCAGGTCCTCTGCGGCAGCGTCGAGCCGCGCGGGGTCACGGAAGCGCCGGATCAGGTCCCGAGCCGCCTCACGGTCTGCGCCAGCGCCGAGCAGGAAGAACACCTCGTCGCCGCCTTCGGCGGGGAGATCGACGTGGACCTGGAGGACCGCACAGGGGTCCCGCCCCGCTTCCACGCGCCCGGACAGCCCCACCCGCGCCAGCGCGGCCGGTCGATTCACGCTGCCCTCCCGACCCAGGAACTCCTCCCGATCCGTCGTGAGGCCGTGCGGGGCACGGTTGGCGACCAGGAACGCTACCTGCGACGGGAAGGACGGGCCGTACGGATTGCGGGCCAGCAGGGCCTCGAGATCACCGTCGTACTCCGGGACCACGAACGCCTGCGTGCCCTCCCGGTAACTCCCGAGCACCCATTCGGCGTAGTACGTGACCGTGATGCGCCGCGGACGTGCCAGGAGGTTCCGAAGCCGGAGCCGCACCACCTTCAGCGGCGCGTCGGACGGCACGAACAAGTGGAGTCGCTGATCGAGGTCGTGACTGCCGTGGAAGAAGCGCGTGCTTCCGGCTTCGTGGTGTACCCGGTACGGCTCTCCGCCGGGCATGGGCTGCGGGGTCGGCGTCCAGACCTCGGCGGTCTCCTCGTCGCGCAGATAGAGGACTTCGCCGCTGGGATCGGTGACCGGATCGTTGGACCAGGGCGTGAGGTGGTTCTCTCCGCCGTCGACCGCCCACGTGGTGCTCGATCCGGCTTCGCTCACGAGGGTCCCGAAGTCGGGGTTGGCGAGCACGTTGACCCATGGTGCCGGCGTCGGGCTTCCGGCCTGGACGATCCGGTACTCGCGGCCCTCGTCGGCGAACCCGCCGAGGCCGTTGTCGAAGAGCAGATCCTCCGGCGGGGGCGGCAGCGGCCGCTCCGCTTCGGCGGGATCGGTGACGCTGCGGGTGGCCATCAACGCGGGCAGGCGGGTCTCTCGCGCGTCGCTCGCCAGCGCCAGGGCTCCCTGGAGCGGCACGCCGGCGCCCACCACCACGCGCGCCGCGCTCAGGATCAAGGTTCTCTGCGTGTCGTCCAACCGGCTCGACGCGAGCGCGACGATGCCGCCGGGGCGATCGAGCCAGCCGTCGTTGCCGCTGGCATGAACGAGGGTCCTGAGGCGGGTGTGCGTGGTCTGCAGGTAACCATCGTCGCGCTCGTTGAGCAGGACCAGCTCCGTCGCGAACCCCTGCTCGCGCCAGTACCGGTGCGCCTTCAGCAGCAGGGCGGCAAGCTCCAGGTCTTCGGCCTCACGTACACGGACGACTGCCAAGGGGTGGTCGCCGGAGATCCCGTAGCCCCACAGGGCTTGCTGCCCCAGGCGATTCTGGGTCAGGACCGGCGCCGGGGCGCGCAGGCGGCTGTTCTGGTAGAGCAGGTGGGAGCGCAGTTGCTCGATCGTCCACCAGTCCGGCCCGCCGAGCGCCAGCTGCTCGAGGATCGTGGTCTGGCGCGCGCGGGCACCGCGGAACGCCTCCTCGACAGCACCCCAGCGATCGAAGCGTCGCGCGGCGCTCAGCACGCTCGACGCCCCGTCGCCTGCCAGCGTCAGGAAGGCGAGCCGCACGGTGGCGCCGGGGCCCAGGGCGAACGCGGTGCGCAGAGCATATGCGGGATCGAGAACCGCCCCGCTCGTGCCGGGCAGGGCCCCGGTCAAGAGCGCTGCCGGACGCTCCGCGCTGCCGTGCCGGCCGAGGAAGCGCGAGCGGTCGCTCTCGAACTCCACGCTCTCGGGTCGGCCCGCCTCCACCACGAGGCGGTGCAGCAGGAGGTGCTCGGCTTCGTCCTCGGCGCGCGGCCTGCGGCGGAACAGCAGGCCCTGCATCTCCGGGAGCCAGCGGCTCTCGACGAACAACCCGCCATAGACGGGGTGGCGAAGGTCGGCACCGTGCGGGGCGAGCGCGACCTCCCCGTAGCTGGCGATCGCCAGATGGCGCGTCTCGGCGCCCTGGTTCGTCACCGTGAGACGGCGGATTTCCGCGTCGTCGTCGGGATCGACGGTCACGTCGAGGCGCGTGAGGATCGAGTCGACGCGTCGTGAGAACCCGGCACTGTGCGGTTGGAAGGACACCGTCTCGTGCTCGCCGTGCACGCCGGTCGGCTGCCGGGTCGCCGACCAGAGGCGCCCTGAGTCGAGGTCGTGCAGGTAGGTCCACACCCCGTGTGCATCGCGGGTCGCATCGGCCCGCCAACGGCTCAGGTCCAAGCCCGCCCAGCGGGAGCCACCGCCGCCTGCGTTGCTGATGAAGACGGTGTAGCGCCCGTTTGAGAGCATGTTCACCAGAGGCGCGGGCGTCCAGTCGGGGATCCGACGCGGGGCCAAGCGCACCGGTTCGGGGGTCGGCCGTCGGGCGGCGGGTCGCTCCTCGCCTCCTCTCGAATCCAGCGGCGGCATGTCGACGGTCGCCTCGTACAGGAGGATCTCGCTGCTATGGACGCGGACGTCCGCGTGGAAGCGTTCGACGAACCTGGATCCGTCGAGAACGGCGCAGAGCCCGAGCAGGGACATACCGTGGTGGT
>CAYOXR010000392.1:0-6480 GCA_964407955.1 uncultured bacterium
CGCGAGCCAGCACCTCGGCCATGTTGGTGCCGTCGACGTTGGACACGAAGTGCACGTGCATGCCGTCCACGGCGTAGGGGGTGAGGGCTCGGGTGGCCATCTGCGGGCCCAGGTGGGAGCCGCCGATGCCGATGTTCACCACGTCGCTGATGCGCTCGCCGCTGTATCCGCGCCAGCTCCCGCCGTGCACCGCTTCGCAGAAGTGCTGCATCTTGGCGAGCACGGCGTTGACCGCCGGCATGACGTCCTCGCCGTCGACGCGGATGGGGCGGTTCGAGCGGTTGCGAAGCGCCACGTGCAGGACCGCCCGGTCCTCGCTGGTGTTGATCTTCTCGCCGGCGAACATGGCGTCGCGCCGGCCCTCCACATCGGCCTGGCGCGCCAGTCCCAACAGCAGCGCCATCGTCTCCTCGGTGACGCGGTTCTTGGAGTAGTCGAAGAGGATATCGTCCAGGCGCAGGTGGAAGCGCTCGAAGCGCTGAGGGTCTCGCGCGAACAGCTCGCGCATGTGCAGGTCCTTGACCTGTTGGTGGTGCTGCTCGAGTCGCGTCCAGGCGGGGGAGTCGCTGAGGGGTGGCATCGTTCGAGCCTCCTTGTCGGCCGGGTGACGCGCGTGTCTGGTTCGAGCCTATCGGTAGGCGGGCGGCGGGGCTGGTTAGGCAGCGGACCTTAGCGGGCGGCCCGACGTCCAAGCGTGCCCCGCGCGCCGGAGGTGCGGGTGCCCGGGCGTTAGGCTGCGGCGTTGCGCCAGCCCTCCGCGCCCCGTGCGCGGACCGCGCCACGTACCCCACGCACCCGGGAGGCCCCGTGCCCGAGACGATCCGAGCCCTGTTCACCGACATCGGCGGCGTGCTCCTGACCAACGGCTGGGACCGCCGCGCCCGCGCCCGTGCCGCCGACACCTTCGAGCTGGACCTCGACGAGCTGAACGAGCGCCACCACCTGACCTTCGACACCTACGAGTCGGGCAAGCTGTCGCTCGAGGAGTACCTGCACCGGGTCGTGTTCTACGAGCCGCGGCGGTTCTCGAGCGCCGACTTCCGAACCTTCATGCGCGCGCAGTCCCGCCCCTTCGACGACATGATCGACCTCGAGCGCCGCATCAAGGAGCAGCACGGGCTGCAGGTGCTGGCGGTAAGCAACGAGGGCCGGGAGCTCAGCGAGTATCGCGCGCGCAACTTCGGGTTGGCGGGGCTGATCGATGCCTTCGTGTGCTCCGGCTTCGTCCACGTGCGCAAGCCCGACGCCGACATCTTCGAGATCGCCCTCGACCTCGCCCAGGTGGACCGCGACGAGGTCGTTTACCTGGACGACCGCGCCATGTTCGTGGAGGTGGCGCAGGGTCTGGGCCTGCACGGCGTCATCCACCGCGACCCGGCGTCGACCCGCCGCGCGCTGGCGGAGCTGGGGCTGGACCTGCCCGACTGACGCTTCGGCGCCGGTCGCGTCGCCGGCCCCGGTCGCGCGGCCGGCGGCGCGGCTAGCGTGGCGCGGGCGTGACGCCGCGCGCCGTGAGGGCGGCCAGCGTCTGACGGATGGCGGTCGGCACGCTGCCCGTCGCGTCGACGGTGACGGCGTCGTCCGGCTCCTGCAGGTCGCGGAACTGGCTCTGAAGCATGTTGGCGTGCATGTAGTGCCCCCGGCGGCGGCGCAGGCGCGCCAGGATGGTCTCGTAGTCGCCCCGGAGGTACACGAACGTGACGCGCGGACCGCTTGCCGCCCCTGCCCGGACGGCGTCTGCGCCATGCTCGCCCGGCGCCGTCGACGCCACGCCGAGCGCCGCCGTCTCGCCAGCCAGCACCTTGCGGTAGCTGCGCTTCAAGGCCGAGCAGGCGAGCACCAGCGACCGCCCCGCCGCACTGCGCTCCTCGATGAGGCGCCGCAGCGCCACCAGCCAGGGCGCGCGATCGGCGTCGGTGAGAGGTAGGCCGGCCGCCATCTTGGCGACGTTGGCGGCCGAATGGTAGGCGTCGGCATCCTCGAAGTCGAACCGGAGCCGGCGCGCCACGCGCCGCCCGACCGTCGTCTTGCCTGAACCGGCGACGCCCATCACCACGATCGCTTCCGGCACCGCTACGCCCCCCTCAACCGGAACAGCTGCTCCCCGGCGTTTTCCACCAGCAGCAGTCCCTCGTCCTCGCGGTTTCGCCAGGCGCCGGGGTCGACGCTGGCGGGATCGCGGTAGCCGAGACCGACCTGCCGGCAATCCGCCTCGGAGATGCCGGTCGCCAGGGTGACGCGGATGCGCGCGCGCTCCACGCCGGCTGCGTAGCTGCCCGCGCCCTTGACGTGGGTGGAGTGGGCGAGGATCGCCCACGGAAGGTGCTCGAAGCGCTGCCATTGGCCGACGAAGTAGTCGCGCACGTGGTAGCCGATGTGGCGGATGAGGTGCCCGTGCACCGTGCTGATCTCCTTCAGCTCGGGTGCGTAGATGACGACCTCGCCGCCGTCGGCCACCACCGGCTCGGTCTTGTACATGGCCTTGGCGGCGGTCCACAGCTCGTCGTACCTGGCTGAGGGCATCGCCAGCACGCTCCGGTAGGGGGCGGGTTTCCACACGATGTTGAGCTGGGCCGACAGGTCGGCGGCCGCCTCCCAGGCCCGCACCAGGTCGCCGACGTAGAGGCCGTGCAGGGCCTCGCCGTGCATCACGAGCGCCGCCAGCGTCACCGGCCGCTCCGCCGTGACCAGCTCGGCCGCGCGGTGCAGCACGCGCCGCGCGGCGGTGTCCTTGACGCCGATGGTGGCGAGGCTGGTGGCCAGCGCGCCGAGCCAGTGGGTGCTGTCGATGATGGCGGGGCCCGCGATTCCCGGGAAGAGGTACTTTGCGCCGCCGGAGAAGCCGGCCACCTCGTGCGGGAACACCGGACCGACGATCAGCAGGTGGTCGTAGTCGCGGATCATGCGGTTGAGGCGCACCGGCGTCGCGCGCCGCACCAGGCCGCCCGTGAGGGTGTCCATCTCGCGCTCGCCGATCGTCCCCACTTCGGTGAGCGCCGCCTCGTCCTGCCAGGCGTGGTTGAACACCCGGCACCCGGGCGTGCGCTCGGCACGGGCGGCGGCGTCCATGCCGACCAGCCGATCGATGGCCGCTGCGCTCATGGGCGGATGGGTCCCCAGGGCGATGAGGTAGTCCATGGCGCTGACGCGGCCGCCCAGCAGCTCGTGGAGCAGGCGGTAGACGAGCGGGATGGGTGCGCTGCGGGTAGCGTCGGGGACGATCACAAGCAGGCGGCGGCCGTCGAGCGCGAGCGGGCCGAGCCCCGCCTCGAGGATGGCGCGCACGCCGCGCTCGGGCAGCGTCGTGCCGACCGCGCCTTCGCCGCTGAAGGCACCGCGGCCCGGGTCGGGGCGTCGCGCCTGCGTCACACCCCGCCGAAGGCGGAGAAGCCGCCGTCGACCGGTATCACGGCGCCGGTCACGAAGCCGCTGTCGGGATCGACCAGCCACAGCAGCGTGCTGGCCAGGTCGCGCGGGGCCCCCAGCCGGCCCTGCGGCGTGTGTCCGACCGCGTCGGCGCCCCGGGACGTGAGCTCGCCGGACTCGGCGTCCACCATCAGGTACTGATTCTGGCGGGTCAGGAAGAAACCGGGGGACAGCGCGTTGACGCGGACGCCGGGCGCGTACGTCCGAGCCATGTGGACGGCCAGCCAGCGCGTGAAGTTCTCGACCGCGGCCTTGGCCGCGGCGTAGCCCACCACGCGCGTCAGCGGCCGCGCCGCCGCCATCGAGGAGACGTTGACGATGACGCCCTCGCCGCGCTCGACCATGTCGCGGCCGAAGGCCTGGCAGGCCTGCACCGTGCCCAGAAGGTTGACGTCCAGCACGCCCCTGAGCGCTGCAGGCTCGAGATCGAAGAAGCTGCGCTCGGCGCCGGTGGTGGCGCGAACGTCGTTGCCGCCCGCGCCGTTGACGAGGATGTGCGCCGCCCCCAGCTCCGCGTTCACCTCGTCCCTGGCACGCGCCAGCGAGTCCGGATCGGTCACGTCGCATCGAATCGCCCGCGCCTCGCCGCCGCGATCGCGGATGCGGGCAGCCACCGTCTCAGAACGCTCCGGGCGCCGGCTGAGCAGCGCCACGCCGGCCCCCGCATCGGCGAGGGCGTCTGCCATCGAGGAGCCCAGCCCGCCGCTTCCGCCGGTGACCACGGCGACGCGCCCCTCCAGACGGAGGGCGGCCTGGGCGCCGGCCACCGGTCGCGCGCTCACCGCGTCCTCGGCGTGCGCGCGGGGGCGTGCACGGGCGCCGACCGGGGCGTGAACTGGGGCGCAGACTGGGATAGGGCACGGGGCGCCGGCAGCGACGCCGCCGGCCCGAGACGCGGAACCGGCGAGTGCGAGCTGGTGGATTGGCTCATGCGCAGACCTCCTCGCGTCCGGAGGGCCTTGCGGACGTGGCTGGCCGCAGGGAACGGGCGGCGACCAGATCGTTGTAGCACAGGGGCGAGGACTGCGGTCGGGGACAACACGTGAAGGCAGGTGGGTACCCCTTGCGGGCCGGCGCCATGCACCCGGGGCCGGCGCACGGTAGACTCGGTCCAGGAACTACGACCAGTGTCGGTGTCGTTGACGGGAGTGCCAACGAGCCTCACCGTGAAGGTGATTTCGGGGGTCGGCAGCGCCAGCGGCTGGTCGGACGGGCTGTCGGTTGGGGGCGGCGCTGGTCGTTTTCGGCCGGGGCGCCGCGGCTACGCGAGAGGTGGCGGTCGAACGGGGAGGTTGGAGGACCCCGTCAGACAGAGCCATGACGCGCGGGCGCTAGCGTGGGTCCCGGTTCCACGAAGGGAAAGGGGCATACATGAAGCGATTGATCATCCTGTTCTCGCTGGCACTTCTGCTCGCCGGCACCGCTATGGCGCAGACGCAGCTCGACTTCTTCGAGGGGCTCAGCAACCCCGACATGATCCAGTGGATGAAGGATCGTGCGTCGGAGTGGAACAAGCAGAACCCGAACTACGAGGTTGTCGTTACGACCAAGCCGAGCTACCGTGCTGCGCTGAGCTCGGCGATCCTCGCCGCCCGGCAGGGCAATCCGCCGGCGATGGTGCAGATCTTCGAGGTCGGTAGCCAGCAGGCCAAGGACTCCGGCATCTTCGTGCCCGTAGGCAGCATCCCCGGGGCCTTCGACACCAGCGACTACATCAAGCCGGTGCTGGACTACTACACCATCGGCGGCACCGTGAACTCGATCCCGTTCAACTCCTCCAACGCCGTCATGTACGTCAACCACGCGCTCATGACGAAGGCGGGGCTGAACCCGGACAACCCGCCCAAGACCTTCAGTGACGTCATCAAGGACTGCGACGCGCTTCGGGCCGCCGGCGACAGTGCCGACGCGTGCATGACGTTCCCGTTGCACAGCTGGTTCTTCGAGCAGTGGATGGCCGAGCAGAACGCGCCGCTGGTCAACAACGACAACGGCCGCGGCGGCCGTGCCACCAAGGTGCTGCTCACCAGCCAGCCCGCGCTGAACATCGTCAACTGGATCAAGGAGCTCCACGACAAGGGCTACTACACCTACACCGGCAAGCTCGAGAACTGGAACGGTAGCGAGGCCATCTTCACCCAGGGCAAGGCGATGTTCCACCTCGACTCGACCTCCGAGGTCGGCCTCATCACGAAGGCCGGCAAGGATGGCGGGTGGACCGCCACCACGGCCGAGCTGCCCATCCCCGACGGCGCCCCGCGCCAGGGCGTGGTCATCGGCGGCGCCTCCATCTGGATCTCGAAGGGCATCCCGCAGGACCAGCAGGAGGCGGCGCGTAGCTTCCTGCTCTACATGACCAACACCCAGAACATGATCAGCTGGCACAAGCTCACCGGCTACTTCCCGGTGCGCATCAGCTCGGTCAACGCGCTCGACAAGCAGGGCTGGTTCCGCGAGAACCCCAACTACGCGGTCGCCTTCACCCAGCTGCTCAACACCAAGGCGTCGACCGCCACGGCCGGCGCCCTGATGGGGCCGTTCCCGCAGGTGCGGACCATCATCGAGCAGGCCATCCAGAAGGTCATCAACGGGGCCACGGTCGATTCCGCCATGAGCCAGGCTCAGGCGCTCGCCGACCAGGCGCTCCAGCAGTACAACAGCAACTTCCAGTAGCGTTCGTGTCGCCGGCGGCGGGGCAACCCGCCGCCGGCGCGCGTCTCTCTTGCCTCCTTAATCTAGGATGAGGTAGCGGCGCCGCCGGCCGCAGCCACCGCCGGTTGGGTCACGCCGCAGGAGCCGACGATGCGTGAGGGCACGCCCGTATTCAAGAGCCGGTCGACGGCCTGGCTGCTGCTGCTGCCGACGCTCGTCGTCCTGATCGTCTTCCTCTACTATCCCGCCATCCAGTCCTTCGTGCTGAGCATGTACCGCAGCAACCTCATCCTGGGGACGCGGCGCTTCATCGGGCTGGGGAACTTCCGTCTGCTCTTCTCCGGTCTCCTGGCACCGATGTACCGCCAGGTGGTGCTGCAGAGCCTGGTCTTCAGCGCTGCC
>CAYOXR010000393.1:0-1688 GCA_964407955.1 uncultured bacterium
GCCGGTCCGAACACCAACGGCTCGCAGTTCTTCATCACCTTCGTCGCCACGCCGTGGCTCGACGGCCGGCATGCCGTGTTCGGTCGCGTGGTCGAGGGTCAGGACGTGCTGGACGCGCTGCAACGCGTGGACCCGGCTCAGCCCGGTGCCGCGCCGGCACCCGACGTGATGGAGCGCGTCGCCATCCACGTGCGCTCCTGAGCCGCCTCCGCTCCGCGCCTGCGGGGCCCGCCGTCAACCGCGCTCAAGCGTGCGCCGCGGGCAGCGGCGCCACCTCCGCCCGGCGTTCGCTCACCATCCGCCACAGGTGCTCGATGAGCGCCTCCACGGGCACATCGTTGCGGTCATCCTCCTTGCGGCTGCGGAACGACACCGATCCCGCGGCCGCCTCCTTGTCGCCCACGATGACGATGTAGGGCACCTTGAGCAGCTCGGCATCGCGCACCTTGGCGTTCATGCGCTCCCCCCGCTCGTCCACCTCGGCGCGTAGACCGGCGTCGAGCAGGCGCTGGCGAAGGTCGGCCGCATAGCCCAGGTGGCGGTCCGCGATGGGGACGATGCGGACGTGCTCGGGCGCCAGCCACAGCGGCAGGTCGCCGGCGAAGTGCTCGATCATCACGCCCATGAAGCGCTCCGTCGAGCCCGTGACGGCGCGGTGCAGGACCACCGGCGTGTGCCTCTCACCATCCTCGCCGATGTACCCGCAGTCGAGCCGGGCCGGCTGGATGAAGTCCACCTGGATGGTGGAGAGCTGCCACTCGCGGCCGAGCGCGTCCTTCGCCATGAAATCCGCCTTGGGTCCGTAGAAGGCCGCCTCGCCGACGGCCTCATCGAAGGGGACGTCCTCGGCGTCGAGGGCGCGCCTCAGCGCCTCGGTAGCCTTCACCCACTTCTCGTCGTCGTCGACGTATTTGCCCTCCTCACCACGTAGGCTCAGCTGCACCCGGTAGTCGCTCATCTGGTAGGTGGAGAGCACCTCGCGGATCAGCCTTAGTGCCAGAGCGAACTCGTCCTGCACCTGTTCCTCCGTGCAGAAGATGTGACAGTCGTCCTGTGTGAGGCTGCGCACGCGGGTGAGGCCCGACAGCTGGCCAGACTTCTCGTACCGGTAGAGGGTAGCGAACTCCGCATACCTCAGCGGCAGCTCCCGGTAGCTGTGGTGGCCGGCATTGAAGAGCGTCATGTGGCTCGGGCAGTTCATCGGCTTGAGCCGCATGCGGATGTCTTCGTCCTGCATCGCCGGGTACATGACGTCGGCATAGTTCTCGAGGTGTCCCGAGCGCGCGTACAACGACTCGCGCACCATGTGACCGGTCCACACGTGCTGGTAGCCGTAGCGGGTCTGCAGCTCCCTCACGAAGCGCTCCATCTCGAAGCGCACCACCTCGCCGCGCGGAAAGAAGATCGGCAGGCCGGCGCCGATGTCCTCGCTGAAGTTGAACCGCCCGAGCTCGCGACCGAGCTTGCGATGGTCGCGCCGGCGCGCCTCCTCGAGCAGCCACAGGTGGTGCTCGAGCTCCTCCCTGGTCGTGAACGCGATCCCGTAGATGCGCTGCAGCATCGGCCGGCGCTCGTCGCCCCGCCAGTACGCCCCCGCCACGCTCATCAGCTTGAAATGGGGCGCGATGGCGCCGGTCCTGGGAACGTGCGGACCGCGGCACAGATCGGTGAAGCCCGCTTCGCCGCCC
>CAYOXR010000394.1:0-2526 GCA_964407955.1 uncultured bacterium
GCTGTGGGGCCCCTGAGGCAGCGCACCCAGGTCGAGGTTGTACGCTCCGATGAAGCCTTCGTGGCTTCCCAGCATCTCGGAGGTCACTCGGTAAGCGCGGGCACCATCGATCACCACCTGCAAGGTCTCCACGCCCGTGCGCGCCAGCCGCAGGACGAGATCCGGGTAGCCCTCCTTCAACTCGAAGTCGATCGTGCCGCGCGTCACGCCCATGGCGGGGTAATCGCCGATCCCCTTGTACAATTCGAGCTCCCTTGGAAACGATGCTGTCGCGCAGTCCACGCCCACCTGGCAGGTGAAGTCCGTGGCAGTGAACTCCAAGGCGTTATCGTCTTCCGAGCCGAACTGGAAGATCGTCGTCCCGATGGGGCGTTCTGGCGTTGCCGCGAAGGCCGCTGGGGACAAGAAGAGCGCAACGCATGGCGCCGCTGCGCGCAATGCAAGCCGATTGTTCATGCTCGAAGCCCCCTCACGAGTCGCGCCCCGGCCGGCTTCGCTGGTCTTCAGCGCATCATGGACGACAGAGAACGAGGCATTTGCCCCGGCCACCCGCATGGCGGACCAGAGTGGAGCGCGGGCCCTGTCGTGCCACGTCGCTATTCGTGGTCCTCGACGACGCGCGTACCCGCCCACCTGTCACCCAGACGGCGACCGTCGCGGTAGGGCAGGATCAAGACGGCCTCGACGAGGATGAACGCCAGGATGGCCGCCAGGATGATGATGCCGGCGGTCCCCTCGATGCCGCCAGATGCGGCTTCCATGATCAAGAAGATCGCGAAGAACTGGAAGACAGGCGTGACGCCGAAGAAGGCCACGACGAGCGGCCAATTGCGTCGCACCGAGACCCCCAGCGTCATGGGCAAGCCGTCGTCGCGGACGGCGCGGAGTCGCAGCATCCGCTTTCCGATGGAGCGGTGATCCATGAAGCTGATGCTCAGGCCATCCCGGAACAGGATGTAGGCCGCGGCAACGACCCACCCCAAGGCCGGTCTGGCGAACAAGGCAAGCCTCTCCCCAGGTAGGATGCGCCCGACCCAGACTGCCAAGAGCAAGAGCCCAAACACGACGACGGCGTCGATGACGAACGCAAGGAAGCGATCGACAGGGCGGGCCTTGCCGGCAGCACCAACGGTCCCCACGTCCGGCTACGGCACCCGGCCTGATCTGCGTGTGCCAGTCGCATCGCTCATGGCGACCTCCCTCGCGGCGGGGCCATCCGACCCCCATCGCACGGACTGGCGTGCGGGCCTCACCTTCAGTCAACGAGTGCCGTCGGATGGACCCCGATGGTCCCCCACCACGTCGCGTACGATCCCCTCCATGAACAACGGCGAGGGCCGGTGTTGCCAGAGGCAAATGACCTGACCGGACGAGGTCGAGGTCGGCCGGCGCGGGCGGTACTCGCGCGCTGAGGTGCTATGCAGGTCCGTCCGGCGTCCAGACATGGGTGGTGACCTTGCACACCTCGCGAAAGCCCATCAGGCGGTGAAGCGGCGCGCCAGCCGGGCTCGCATGCAGGATGGCGAAGCGATAACCGGCTTGGCGCGCCTCCGTGAGCGCACGGTAGGTGAGCGCTCGGCCTAGGCCGCGCCGGCGCGCAGACGGCGCCGTAATCACGTTGTACACGCCCGCGACCCCAGCAGCCAGGAACAGGGTCGACGTCGCAACCGGTGTTCCGTCCGGGCCGGCAACGAAGTGCTGCAGAGGCCCGTCGTGCGTAATCCCGGCCGTCAGGAAGAACTCTACGAACGGATCCTGAACGAAGCCGGGAAACTCGAAGCCCTCCACGCAAGCCCGGCAGTACCGCCGCACGGCGGCACCGTCGTCGACGCGTTCGATGTAGACGCCGTAAGGCACAAGCGGCTCCGGACCTAGCGCACGCAGATCCAGGACCATCCCGGGCTCGGGTCCGCCGCCGCCGAAGCCGTTCCTCGTCAAGCGAGCGCCCGTATCGGCAGGACACGTGGAGGGACCCAGCCACGCCATGAAAGGAACGGCGCGTGCACGTGCGCGGTCGAGCAGCGAGGCGATGACCGCGTCCGCGTCCGCCTCATCGAGGCGCACTCTGGTGACCCCGTTGAACAGCGGAAATGGCCCTTTGCTGAACCACCACAACAAGTCCGGGCCCTGGCACGTCTCCATCTTCTCCCAGCGCGCCACAAACCCCATGAAAGCGTAGCCTCGTGGTTTGGATCAACGAAGGGCGCCAAGCGACGTCATTGTCCGGGTTTGCCAGGAACGGGAGGACCTCAACGACGGGATTGTTGATCTTGACACACAGCTCGGCTGCCATGCCGTTGCCATCCCTCCCTCTGAGCGCCTTCCGACGGCGGAGGCTCACATCGTCAAGACTAGCCGCAAACCGGGAGCCCCAAGCGATACGGGCAGAGAATGGACCCCTTGACGCGAAGCACGGTGGTGCGAACCATCGCGTTGTGACCTGGCGTCGGTTGTGTCAACTTGCATCGCGAGCACAAGCTCCTGCACCATCTCCCGGGGCCGGCATGCGTTGCGGTGAGGGTGAAC
>CAYOXR010000395.1:0-7988 GCA_964407955.1 uncultured bacterium
TTCGAGGGCACCTACCAGACGCGCTGGGCGTTCAAGCTCGGCGGCGACCAGCAGGGTATGCGCCTCCTCGACGGGGTGGCGCTGGATGGCGCCGGCAACCTGTACATCAGCGACGCGGCGGCCGGCAAGGTGCGCAAGGTCACCGCCGAGGGCAAGGTGGGCGTGTCCTTCGCGCTGGAGGCGCGTCAGGGCGAGGGCACCGACGCGATCCTGGACCTCGGCGTGGACGATGCCGGCTACCTCTACGCCGCCCGCCGGGGCGGCCACCTCATCCGCAAGTTCGACCCGGCGGGCCGGTTGCTTGAGACGATCGAGACCTATGCACCGGTGGTGCAGATGGTGATCGACGTTCTCCAGTCGCGCGCGGCGGCGAGCGTACGCAGCTGACGATCCTCGCGCGTGGCGCTACAAACCGGTGATGGTCAGGATGATGCTCTGGAACAGCTGGAAGAAGATGTGGACGAGCCCGCCGATGACGCCGAGCAGGCTCAGGACGAAGAAGAACACCATGAAGCCGAGCACGCCGAAGCTGGCGATCTGCTGGATGACGCGCCGCACGTCCGGGTTGCCCCAGGCGAGCGCGGCATGCGCCATGTCGAGCGGCAGCACCGGGAAGATGTTGACGACGGCGTGGAGGATGGCATACGAGGCCGCCACGCTGAACGCTTGGTACATGTGGGCCTGGCGTGCGCTCGCGAAGCCCACCGCGATCGCCAGGCTCACGAAGGCCACCAGCAGGTAGGCGCCGATCCCCGAGAGCCACACCCACGCCTCCTGGCGCCCCCGGCCGCGGTAGTTGCGGCTGTTGACGGGCACCGCGTTCGGCCAACCGAAGCCGAGCAAGAACAGGAACAACACCCCGAACGGGTCGAGGTGGCGCTGCGGCTCGAAGGCCATGAAGCCGGAGAAACGCGGGCTGCTGTCGCCCAAGCGGGCGGCCACGAAGCTCTGGGTGACGTTGTGGAAGATGAGCGCGAAGACCATCACCAGGGCGCTGATGATTAGGATCGTGGGATCGCTGTAGTACTGCAGGATCATGGCAAGCTCCCGGCCGCTACGCTTGCAGCTCGTGAACGAGCCGCCTGGCCATCTCGACCTCGTCCTCGAAGGTGCGCACCTGTTGCTCGGCCCGGGCGCGCGCTACCTCGTCGAGAATGCGTCCCACGGCCGGTCCCGGCGCCAAGCCCAAGTCTAACACGTCCCTGCCGCGAAGCCGACGGCGTGGGGGAGCCTGCTCGAGGCGTGTCAAGCGGGCCGCCAGCTCCGGGTCGAGGCACCCCACCAGCACCCGAGCGGCCTCGTCCAGACCCTCGAGATCCTCGTCTCGTACGTGCTCGCTGGCGAGCAAGGCGCGCAGCCTGTGCCGCACCTGGCCGAAGCGTCGGGGCCAGTGGAAGGTCTCCAGGTGCCGAGCCGCCGCTCCGTCCTCGCTGGCGAGGAGCAGTGCCAGCAGGTAGGCCTCGTCCGGAACGTCGCGCTCGTGACGCATCGCGTCGAGCGCCGCCAGCAGCTCCCAGTCCGCCGCCAGGCCGAACAGCGCGCGCAGCCCGCCCACCTCGTCCAGACGCTCGAGCGCCGGCGCCACACGCGGCTCGGCGAGGGTGAGCTCGAGCTCGCCCCGCAGCCGCCCGCCGCTCACGTTGCGCACGATCGCCGGGTCCAGCGCGTCGCGGGCGCGCTCGGCGGTGGCAGCTTCGAAGCGGAAGCCGAGGCGGCCCGCCAAGCGCGCCCCGCGCAGCACGCGCGTGGGGTCCTCGACGAACGACAGCGGGTGGAGCACGCGCAGCTGGCGCGCGCGTAGGTCGTCGACGCCGGCGTACGGGTCGATGAGCTCGGGCGGGCCGGGATGGAAGCGCAGGGCGATGGCGTTCACCGTGAAGTCGCGCCGCGACAGGTCCTTGCGCACGGTGCTCGGGGTGACGCTCGGCAGGGCTCCCGGGTGCTCGTAGACCTCCTCGCGGGCGGCCGCCAGGTCGATGACGAGGCCGTCCGCCAGCCTGAGGGTGCAGGTGCCGAAAGGCACGTAGCAGGAGAGGGTGCCCCCGAGGCGTGCCTGCAGGCGGGTGCCCAGGTGCTCGGCGGTGCCGCCCTCGATGCTCAGGTCGAGGTCCTTGAAGCCCGCCCCCAGCAGCGCATCGCGGACGGTGCCGCCGACGAGGTACAGCGCGGCGTCGCCGGCCACCTCGCCGGCCTCGTGAAGCGCGGTCCGCGCGCTGGGCGGCAGCCGGTCCAGCACGCTGCGCGCGGGGTCGGCCTCGCCGGGGCGGCGGTGGCGGGCGCCGATGAGGTCGGTGCGGGTGACGATGCCGGCGAGCCGCTCCCCGTCGAGGATGGGGATGCGTCCGATGTTGTAGCGCAGCACCAGCTCTTCGAGATCGGCGAGCACCGTGGATGGCTGCGCGGTGATCACATTGCGGCTCATGAACCCGGAGACCCGGCTGCGTCCGAGCCCGTGGCGCAGGGCGCGCTCCAGGTCACGGCGCGACACCACCCCGACCAGCCGGCCGTCGCCGTCGAGGACCGGCATGCCATTGTGGCCGTAGAGCAGGAGCTGCTGTTGCGCCTCGGCGACGGTGACGCTCTCACGCACCGTCTTCACCGGTGCGCTCATCAGGCCCGCTGCCGTGAGCACCGGCGTGGCGTGTCGTGCCAAAGCGGCCAGGACGCGCTCGGCCGCCTCGGCCGGCGAAAGGTCCGCCTTCGCGAAGGCCGCGCCCGGATGGCCGGCCCCGCCAAGGGCCTCGTTCAGGGTCGAAGCCACGTCGAAGCGCTCGCTGGCGCGCGCGAACACCAGCGTCTTGCCCTCCATGCGCACGGCCACCACCGCGGCATCGGCCTGGTGGAGCTCTAGCAGGTCATTGGCCAGGCCGGACACGCCGGGAACGTAGGCGGGGTAGTCGAAGGCCGCCACGCTCACGCGCCGCCCGGCCACCGACGTGGCCGCCGCGGCGTCGAGCATGGCTTCGCGGAAGGCGTGGTGCTCCGGCGGGACGGCGTCGACCGTGAAGCGGCGCACCAGTTGAAGGCTTGCCCCGCTGGCGAGCAGGTGGGCGGCCGCTCGGTAGTCGTCGGGCCGGGTCAGGTCGTAGCTGAGGTTGCCGGTGTCCTCATGGATGCCCAGGAGCGCCAGGCTGGCGATCGGCGGGGGGATGGCGATGCCCGTGGCCATGAGCTCGCGCGTCAGCAGGGTGGCGGTGGCGCCGACCTGCTCGCGCAGTCCGCGCGCGGCCGGGATGGGCTGGGCGGGCGGTGGATGGTGGTCGTAGAGGGTGACCGGCACGACGCTCACGAGCCGGTCGAAGGGGTGGATGCGGCCGGCGTCGGCGGTGTCGACCACCACCAGATCGGTGACGGTGCCCAGGTCGATGGTCTGCGGCTCGGCCAGCTCCAACTGGTCTCGGTAGAGGCGCAAGAAGGCGGTCAAGCCGGGGCTCAGCGAGCCCTGGATGGTCGCGACGGCGTTCGGGAACAGCAGGCGTGCCAGGGCCAGGCTCGCCAGGGCGTCGAAGTCCGGCTGCTCGTGGGTGACGATGAGGCGCATGATGCTCGCAAACAGTTTAGCGGCTGCCGCGTCCGCCGCGTGGGGTGCTGCCCGTGTCACACTGGCGGCGTGTTGCACGTGGCGTTGCTGGAGCCCGAGATCGCCGGCAACACCGGCCAGATCGCCCGATCCTGTTTGGCTACGGGCACCCGCCTCCACCTGGTGAGACCGCTCGGCTTCCGGCTGGATGCCGTTTCGCTGCGGCGCGCCGGGATGGACTACTGGAAGCGCGTCGATGTGCGCGTGCACGCCGGCTGGTCGGCGTTCGCGAAGGCCCTGGCGCCGGCGTTCGAGAACAACCGGGTGTACGCCTACAGCACCGACGCGACGCTGGGACCTGCCGGCGTGGACGTGCGCCTGGCGCTCCGCTCCGGCGACGGCGACAACGAGCCGCAGGCCGTGCTCCTCTTCGGCCCGGAGTCGCGCGGTCTGCCCGAGGCCGTGCTGAAGGCTGCCGTGCCGGTGCGACTGCCGATGCGCGCCGGCGTTCGCTCGCTCAACCTGTCGGCGGCGGTGGCGGCCGCGCTGTACCTCGCCTGGTCCCAGGTCGACTTCGACGGCGCAGCGTGACGTACGGGCGTGCGCCCGTCCTGCCTGGCAGGCGGCCGGCGGCCGCCCGCGCAGGCGTCAGTCGTGGAGGAAGCGCGTGTCGGCGTCGAGCCCGGCGATGAACGCCGCCAGCAGCTCAATGGTGCGCTCGACGTCGGCCAGGTCGACGACCTCGTTGGGCGAGTGCATGTAGCGGTTGGGGATCGACACCACCGCGCTGGGCGTGCCGGCCCGCGACGGTGCGATGTTGTCGGCGTCGGTGCCCGTCGAGCGCGGCGAGACGCCCATCGAAACCGCGATGCCCTCGCGCTCGGCGGTGCTGCGCAGACGCTCCATCACGCTGCGGTGCACGTAGGAGCCGGCGCTCAGCGAGGGACCCCCCGCCAGCGGCACGTCGCCGTGGAGCTTCTTCTCCAGACCCGGAGTGTCGGTCGCGTGGGTGACGTCGATGGCGATGGCAACGTCCGGTTCCAGCGCGAACGCCGCGGCGCGCGCACCAACCCCACCGATCTCCTCCTGGACGGTCGCCACGGCGATCACTTCGGCGTTGCCTGCGGCGCGACGCGCCGCCTCCAGCGCCACGTAGGCGCCGATGCGGTCGTCGATGGCGCGGCTGGCGACACGGCCGTTCAGGAGCTCGACGAAGGGCTGTTCGATGACCGCGGAGTCACCCGCACGCACCCGGCTGCCGGCCTCCTCGGCAGAGGTGGCGCCGATGTCGATCCACAGGTCCTCCATGCTGGGCACCTTGCGGCGGTCCTCCGCGCTCATCAGGTGGATGGCCTTCTTGCCGATGACGCCCACGATGTCGCCGCCGTAGCCGAGCACACGCACGCGTTGCCCGATCAGCTGCATGGGATCCCAGCCGCCCACGGGCCGCACGTACAAGAAGCCCTTGTCGTCGATGTAGTTGACCAGCAGGCCGATCTCGTCGATGTGCCCGGCCAGCATCACGCGCGGGCGTCCGCCGGGGCGGAAGGCCGCAAACACGTTGCCGTAGGCATCGCTCGACAGGCTGGCGCCCGCCTCCTGCGCACGGTCACGCCACACTGCCGCGGGACGGGATTCGAAGCCCGAGGTCCCGGCTACCGAGGTGAGGGCCTTTAGGAACGCGACGTCGAGTGCCATGCCGGCCAGCATACCGCCGCTCGCCCGGTTCCCGTCCAGCGCTGACCCGGCGCGAGGTGCGCCCAGGCCAGGTTCCTGGTCGGGCCCGCCCTTCGTGCGCTCCGCCGTGGCGAGCGCACCCGGCCGGACCGCTCAGTGCACCCAGAGACCGCCCGATCCCGCGCTTGGGATCACGATGTCGATGGCCGGCCCGCCGCGCAGCGCGGGCTGCGAGGCCCACACGCCGGTGTTGCCCGTGCCCGACTGACGCGTCAGGAAACGCGCCAGGCGGAGCCGTCCCGAGCCCGCGCGGGTGACTTCCAGACGCACCGCGGCATCGTTGGGCACATCGACGTCGACGGGGCCGCTGCCGGGTCTCAGCGTCAGGCGGCCGGCGCTGAAGGCGCCGAAATCGAGTGTGGTCCGCCCCGACCCCATGGTGAGGTCGAGGTCGAGGGCGGCGCCGGACGCGACGCGGATGGCGGCGGCGCCGCTGCCCCCGTCGATGGTCACGCGGTAGCGTCCTGCGGCGTCGGGCAGCGTCAGCGTCGTCGGCCCCGAGCCGAGCTCGGCGCGCAGCGAGGCCAGGTCGACATGGTTCAGGTCGACGCGCGCGGATCCCGAGCCGGCCGTCACGTTGAGATCGATGGGGACGCCGCGGCCCAGCCCGATGCGCCAGCGGTTCGGGGTGAAGATCGCGGTGGGCCGCGTGCGGCCGCCCTCCGGCCGCACCGTGACGGTCTTGGTGTCGCTCCCCCGCACGTCGAACGCGGCGGGTCGCCGCCCCTCCACGCGCGCCTCGATCAGCGTGGCCGTGTCGGAAAGGGAGGAGACCACGGTGGGCACGTTGGTGAGTGTCAGGTTCACGTTCGCGAATCGCGCGGGTGCGACCGGCTCGCGGAAGGTGTCGACCGCTCGTCCGGCCGCCGGCGCCGGCGCCACCAGGATGCCGACGACCACCACGCACGCCGCGAGGACGGTGTAGGGCAGGCGCCATAGCCGCTGCACCCCGAGCAGGTCGATGCCGAGGCCGACCACGAGCAGCGGCCAGTAGAACCCCAGACCGGAGGCGAGCGCGCCTGACGACCAGCCGCTCTCGACCAGCAGCCACACGACGCCGAAGGCGATGAGGATGAGCGCCCGCGGGTCTCCGCGCTGCTGGCCGGCGTTCATGAGCCGGGGCGGTCGCTCCCGCGGCGGATCCACAGCACCAGCCCGCCGGCGATCAGCGCCAGCGGAACGAGCCAGCGGCCCACCCAGCTCCCCGCCCAGTTGTCGAAGATCAGGAACTCGAAGAAGGCGCCGAATACTGCGAACAGCACGAGCCCGACGGTGACCAAGCGCATGCCGTCGCGCTCACGCTCCTGGTTGTCGGTGAGTGCCCCTTGCAGGAAGATGCCGAACCCCACGCTCGACACGATGAGGCCCCAGGCGTACGACCAGGACTCGAAGTAGTTGCCCAGGTTCTGCACGAACAGGATCAGGCCGATGGTGGTGACGATGCTGCCGGGGATCGCCAGGCCCGCCGCCCCCTCGCCCCCGAGGACGGCCCAAGCCAGCAAGGCGACGCCCGGCACCAGCACGAACAGCGGCCAGCCAACCCACCCCAGGTTGGCGGTCCTGCCGAGCAGAACCAGGATGCCTACGACGATCAGGATGATGCCGATGGTCTGGTTGCGAGTCCGCATGGTAATGCCCCTCCTTCCTCCAGTCTAAGAGGGGCGACGGGGCGCGGCGCCACGCGCCGGCACGCCGAGGGAGACCGCGCCTTCGCCGGCGGCGTTGTGAGCGCGCTGGGCACGGTCTCAGGCGAGGCTGGCGACCCCCCGCAGGCGAGCGACGATGGCGCTCATGGCCCGGCGGGCGTGGACGATGCCGTTCTCGATGAAGACGTCGCTGGTGCGCGTGCCGAAGCCGGCCGAGCCGACCACGAACAGGCCAGGTACGTCGGTCTCGAAGGTCTCCGGGTCCAGCCTCGCCGCCAGGGTCTTCTCGTCCAGGCCGACGCCGGCCGAGCGCAGCAGGCTCGGGGAGGCGAAGTAGCCCGTCAGCAGGAAGGTGTGGTCGGCCGGGAGGGTGAAGCGCTCGCCCGCCGATTCCAGGATCAGCCGCTCAGGGAGAATCTCCCGCACCACCGTGTCGAAGTGCACGGCGATGGAGCCTTCCTTGACGCGGTTCTCGAGGTTGGGGCGGACCCAGTACTTCAGGCTGTGCCTGAACTCCGAGCCGCGGTGGACCAACGTGACGCGGGCGCCGCCGCGGTACAGGTCCAGCGCGGCGTCGGCGGCGGAGCTGCCGGCCCCGACGATGGCGACGCGACGGCCGTAGAAGGGGTGTGCCTCGGTGTAGTAGTGACTGACGTTCGGCAGATCTTCGCCGGGGATCCCCAAGCGATTGGGGTTGTCGAAGTAGCCGGTGGCCAGTGCCACGATGCGCGCGCGCACCACGTCCTCGCCGGCGTTGCCGGCGGTGAGGCCACGCGTGTGAACCGCGAAAACCTCCGGCTGCCGCTCGACGGCCGTCACCTCGGTGAAGGGGGTGAGCGTCAGCGCCTCGTTGTGCACGACCTTTCGGTAGTAGTCGAGCGCCTCCTTGCGGGTGGGCTTGTCGGTGGCGGTGACGAGCGGATGCCCGCCCACCTCCAGCCGCTCGGAGGTGGTGAAGAACGTCATGTAGGTGGGGTAGCCGGCGATGGCGTTGACGATGCAGCCCTTTTCGATGAGCCGGTAGTCGAGCCCGGCGCGCTTCGCCAGGATGGCGGTCTCGATGCCGATGGGGCCGGCGCCGACGA
>CAYOXR010000396.1:0-1985 GCA_964407955.1 uncultured bacterium
GGCCTTGGTCACCTTGGCCATGTCGAGGTTCTGCGACCCGCCGATGCCCGCGAGCGTCTGCAGGCCGGTCACCAGCGAGGCGGAGCTGTTCTTCATCGAGGCCTGGCTGTCGGTCAGCGAGAAGCTGTGGGCGCCGTCAGGGATCCGGGAGCGCAGGGCGGCGAGCTTCGGGGGCAGCGTGCCAGCGTGCTGGCGCGCCGTCAACACGGCGTCGAGGGCGTCGCCACTGGTGCCGATGAACGCCTGTCCGCCGGTCACCGCGTAGGAGATCGTGACGCCCGGCGCCATGCTCAGGCTGGTCACGCTCAGGCCCCCCGCCTGGTGGGTGCTGGGCTGCGGTGGCGGGGCCTTGCCGTTCGGGTTGGTGAACGACGCGAGCTGGGCGGCGAGCTTGCCGAACAGGTCCGCCAGCCCCTTGGTCGCGGCGGCGTCGTCCTTGCTCTGCAGCACGAACACCGAGGAGCCGAGCAGGTTGGGATTGGGCATACCGGGCTGCTGCGCCGCCTGTGAGCTCGCCGGCATCGAGATGGTCGCGACGTTGTGCCCGGCCCAGTCGAAGAGGTCCGTGCGCAGGTCGATGCCCACCATGCCCTGGACGAACTGGTCGAGGTCGCTCACGCCGAGCTGCGGAACGCTGGCCACGAGGTCGCCGAGGTAGTTCCACCAGTCGGTGATGGCGATGGCGCTGCTGCCGACGCTGAGCGCGTTCGGCGGCACGAAGCCGAGGGCGTCGGTCGACGCCGCGGCGTCGGAACCGAGCATGGTGTACAGGGCGACGTCCTTGCCCGAGCCGTCGAGCTGCTGCAGCCCCTGCCCCTCGAAGCCGGTCTGCGTCAGGCGGGTGACGTGCGCGGACACCCCGAACGTGGTGAGCGCGGTCGTCAGGCGCTGGGACAGGGCGTCCATGCTCTGGGCGTCGAGGATCGGCTTGAGGACCGGACCGGCGGGAGCCGGGTCGATGTACGTGACGAGCTGCCCGTTACCGAGCTGGGCGAGGGTGCTCTTGTAGCCGGGCTGATCGGTGAAGGCAGGCTCGCTGGACCCCTGCTGACGGCGCAGCACGCCCCGCAGCACGTCGGGGTTGCTCGAGATCACCACCAGGGCGCCGTCCTGGGCGTAGGCGACGGTGGTCTTGCTGCCACCGCCGTCGTCGACGGTTTCGACGTAGAAGTCGAGCTTGCCTTCGGTCAGACGCTGGACGCCGCTGTTGCCCGCCTGGTCCTGGATCAGCTTGGCCGCGGCCTGCTGCGCCTTGGCGTCGACGCGCGCCACCAGGGTGACGGCCGGCAACGGGTTGGTCTGGTTGACGGAGACGGCCAGGTAGGCCTCGTTCCCCACGATGTCGAGCAGGCTGAGGCCCTCGAGCTCCTTGGGCATCTGCGTGAGGTTGGGCACGTTGGCCGATTTCTCGGCCGACTTCTCCGTGGAGGCGAAGGCCGCCTGGAAGGCATCGGCCACGCCGAGCCGGTTGAACTCGTCGATGAACGGCTGCAGCTTGGCCTGCTGCTGGCTGAGCCCCTGCACGCCGATGACGGCGACGGCGTCGGGCGGCAGAAGTGAGCGCAGCGACTGAGCGGCAGCGCCCGATGCGAGAACGGCGGCGACGATGACAGTCAGGACACGCTTCATGGAACCTCCCGGGCGTAAATGGACGTGACCTCGGCGCCGGCCACCCTGCTCCAGAGCGTGTGGCAGCGCACACCAGATCACTATACGAACCCGGCGCGCGCCGGTGTAGGGCATTTTCCCCCGCCGGCCGGTGGGTTCAGCCGGCTCGGGCGCGCTCCAGGCTCCGCCGGGCCGCCTCGACCACGTGCTCCGCCGTGAAGCCGTAGGCCTCCATGACGCGGCTGCCGGGCGCCGAGGTGCCGAAACGGTCGAGTCCGATGATCTCGCCGAACGGGCCGGCGTAGCGCTCCCAACCCAGCGTGGCGCCGGCCTCGACGGTCACACGGGCGCGGACGCCGCCGGGCACGACGGCCTCG
>CAYOXR010000397.1:0-2633 GCA_964407955.1 uncultured bacterium
ACGTCTACGGCGAGAAGAAGTCGATCGACATGAAGACCTTCACCTCGGTGTGGACCGTCGACACCGCGCACGCCTACCCGCTCAGGCTGTTCGTGCACCGCACCGGCCTCCGCGACCGCTACGTCCCCTTCCCCGTGAACATCATCCCGGTCCAGCTGCGGCGCGTGCTCGGCATCCACGGCTGGGCCACGCTGCACCTGTTCGGCGTGGCCGACCCCTCCGACCAGGTCGAGGTGCACCTGCTGGGCACCGACGACCTCGGCGCCGACGTCTTCGGCAAGCTCATGTTCGGCGCCCGCATCAGCCTCACCATCGGCATCCTCGCCAGCCTGGTGTCGATCGTGATCGGCATGCTCATGGGCGGCCTGGCCGGGTTCTACGGGGGCTGGATCGACGAGATCATCCTGCGCTTCGTCGAGGCGCTGTCGGCAATCCCAGACCTGTTCTTGCTGCTCACCCTGTCGGCCATCTTCTATCCCCTGCACCTCCCCTCGACCACGCAGTTCATGATGATCATCGTGGCGCTCGCCGTGATCGGTTGGGGCACCATCGCGCGCGCGGTGCGTGGCCAGCTGCTCAGCCTGCGCGAGCGCGACTTCGCGGTCGCGGCCAAGGCGCTGGGGGCGAGCAACATGCGCGTAATCACGCGGCACCTGCTGCCGCAGACGCTGTCGTTCATCATCGTGTCGATGTCGCTCCAGATCCCGCTCTATACGCTCGCCGAATCGGTGCTGAGCTTCTTCGGGCTGGGCGTGCAGCCGCCCGCGACGAGCTGGGGCCTGATGCTCTCCACGGCGCAGAACTTCGCCGGCGTCACCGGCCTGACCTCGCGCTGGTGGATCTTCACGCCCGGGGTTGCCATCTTCCTGGCGGTGCTCACCTGGAACCTGCTAGGCGACGGGTTACGCGACGCCTTCGACCCCAAGAGCCGGCGATGACGCGCCCCCTGCGAAACATCCGGCCGGTCGAGCGGCGGCATTTGACCTGCCCGCCACCACGCTATATTCTCGCTGAGACCGGTTCGTCGCCTACGCCGCTTCGGGGCGTGGCCGAGGTGAACGAGGCACTGCGGGCCTCCGGCGACGGGGCATCGGCTTCCGGGCCGGCCGGGTATTTCCAGTTCAATGGGGGTATTTCACGGGGCGCCACGGCGTCCTGGCTCGTCTTGGATACTTCGCGTCCGCGACGGCCCTTGCATCCCGTTCTTCCCCGGCCTATTCGGGTACAATCCAACCCTGTGAGGAGTGTACGCGCTGATGCCTAGTTCCGAGAGGCTGCTCGAGGTCAAGGACCTCAAGACCTACTTCGATACCGACGAGGGTGTCGTCAAGGCCGTCGATGGGGTGAGCTTCCACATCGACCGCGGCGAGACCCTCGGGGTCGTCGGCGAGTCCGGCTCCGGCAAGTCCGTCACCAGCCTGTCGGTGATGCGGCTCATCCCCACCCCTCCCGGCCGCATCGCCTCGGGCCAGATGCTCTTCGAAGGCCAGGACCTGGTCACCAAGAGCGAGCGCGAGATGCGCCGCATCCGCGGCAACGAGATCTCGATGATCTTCCAGGAACCGATGACGAGCCTCAACCCCGTGTACACGGTGGGCGATCAGATCGCCGAGGCCATCGTCCTGCACCAGGGCAAGAGCAACCGCGAGGCGATGCGCCTGGCCGTCGAGATGCTCGATCTCGTGGGCATCCCGGAGCCGGCCAAGCGCGTCAGGAACTACCCTCACCAGATGTCGGGCGGCATGCGTCAGCGCGTCATGATCGCCATGGCGCTGTCATGCGGGCCCAAGCTGCTGATCGCCGACGAGCCCACCACCGCCCTGGACGTGACCATCCAAGCGCAGATCCTCGACCTCATGCGCAAGCTGCAGAGCGAGATCGGCATGTCGATCCTGTTCATCACGCACGACCTCGGCGTCATCTCTGAGATGGCCGACCGCGTGGTGGTGATGTACGCCGGGCGTGCGGTCGAGGAGGCCCACGTCAACGACATCTTCGCGCGTCCGCAGATGCCCTACACGCTGGGCTTGATGAACTCCATCCCGCGCGTCGACCGCGCAGCCGAGCATCAGGAGCGGCTCGAGGCCATCCCCGGTAACGTCCCCAACCCACTGTACCTGCCGGAAGGCTGCGCCTTCCACCCGCGCTGCCGCTTCGCGATCGATGCCTGCAAGGAGGCCGTTCCGTCGCTCGAGGACACCGGCGGCGGCCATATGGTGCGCTGCATCCGCTGGAAGGACCTCGACCTCACCCAGGAGATGGTGGCATGACCGTGCCCAGCCGGGTGGAGTCCGAGGCGCTCCGCGACGCCAAGGACAACCTGCTCGAGGTCAAGAACCTCCGCAAGTACTTCCCCATCCGAGGCGGCATCTTCTCGCGCGTGGTGGCGAACGTCAAGGCCGTGGAGGACGTGTCCTTCGAGATCAAGACGGGCGAGGTCGTGGGGCTCGTAGGCGAGTCGGGGTCGGGTAAGACCACCGCCGGCCGCAGCATCCTGCGGCTCATCGAGCCCACCGACGGCGAGATCCTGTTCAACGGCGTCGACATCGCCAAGCTGCCCAAGGGGAAGATGCGGGAGTACCGCAAGGAGATGCAGATCATCTTCCAGGACCCCTTCGCCAGCCTCAACCCGC
>CAYOXR010000398.1:0-2599 GCA_964407955.1 uncultured bacterium
TACGCATGCGTTTCGCCTTGGCCGTCCTGGCCGTCCTCGTCCTGTTCGCGGGCTGTGCGCAGCAGAGCGGGCCGAAGCTCCACGACGTGTACGTATACGGGGCCGTGGACGCGCGCCTTAGCTACCTGTACGGCTCGCCCGGGTCGATCACCATCGACGGCAAGGACGTCACGCTGACGCAGGGGACGAAGCAGACGGCCTACGCCGTGAACGGCGCCCTGCTCGCCGGCGGGCAGCCCTACCTGAGCGCACCGCTGACGCCGCCCGACCCCCCGCCGGTGGTGGTGTCGCACATCCCCCTGACCACCGACCTCCAGCTCAAGATCAACAGCGATGTCGAGCAGGTCGTGTACTTCGACGGCGGCGACTACTTCACGCTGGTCGACAGCGGCAAGGCCGGCACCAGCGAGAGGGTCGTGCCGCGACCGCGGCTCAACCGGCTACGCGGTCTGGGACAGCTCACCGACCCCGAGGCGGACGCGCTCGCCGACGCCCTGTCGAAGGCCGGCAAACCGTTCGTGGTAGCGATGTTGCCCTCGGACGCGCTGCCGAAGCACGCGGTGAACGGCACCAGCGAGTACCTCCACACCGGACTGTACGTGCAGCAGGCGCTGGGCACGATCCAGTCGGCGACGGGGGCGGTCAGCCAGCAGGTCCCGTGGGAGGTGATCGCCAGCGGCGAGCACGCGGTGGGGTACGACAAGCCGGCCTACGTTCTGGTGACCAGCAAGGATCAGCTCACCAACCTCTGGTATCAGGCCTTCGGCACCCAGCTCCAGGTGCCGCCGGTGCCGCAGATCGACTTCTCGCGCGAGACGGTGGTGGCGATCTTCGACGGACAGCGGCCCACCGGCGGCTACGGCGTGGACATCCGCGGCGTCAGCGTGGACAACGGCGAGCTCTACGTCGACGTCGTCCCCAAGAGCCCGGCCCCCGGCGCGGCCACCACCCAGGCGGTGACGAGCCCGTGGGTGATCATCCACGTGCTGCGGGGCGGTTTCGACGTAGCGTGGATCCGCAATCCGAATGACGGCAGCCTGGTTGCGGTGGCGCGCGCCACCCAGTGAACCCACGGCTCAGGTGAGCACGTCGGGGTCGAACAGGCGCCGGTATTCCTCGCCGGCGAAGCGGTCGGTCATCCCTGCGATGTAGTCGGTCACGGCCTGTTCCAGCCCGAGGGCCTCGGCCTGCGCCTGGACGTCGAAGGGGAGCATGTCGGGCGCCTCCAGGTAGGCCTTGAAGATGCGCTCCAGGATGGCGTCGGCCTTGCGGGTCATGCGGATCTGGCGGTAGTGGAAGTAGAAGCGGTCGTACAGGAACTGCTTGAGCTCGGCGAGCTTGCGTTGCATCGGCGGCGAGTTGCCGACCAGCTTGGCGTCGGCGTCGCGCACGTCGTCCACGCTTTCCACGCCGGCACGCCGCAGGTTCGCGTCGGTGTGCTCGGAGGCATCGATGATGACGTCGCCGAGGAGCTCGCGGATCAGGTGGTAGCGCTGGGTGTTGGCGAAGCGGAAGGGGTCGAGCTCCAGCCGTTGCATCAGCTCGGAAACGATGCCGACCTCGGTGATGTCGACGGGGGAGAGGTGCCCGGAGCGCAGGCCATCGTCGAGGTCGTGCGCGTTGTACGCCAGCTCGTCGGCGACGTTCACCACCTGAGCTTCCAGCGACGGCTGCCGGTCCGGCTCCCAGCTGGCGTCGGCGACGTCGTACTGCGTCTCGTGCTTCATGATCCCTTCCAGCGTCTCCCAGCTCAGGTTGAGGCCGGGGAACGCCGGGTAGCGGTGCTCGAGCTCGGTGACGATGCGCAGGCTCTGCTTGTTGTGATCGAACCCGCCGATGGCGCTGGCGAGCCGGTCGAGGGCGCGCTCGCCGGCATGACCGAACGGAGGGTGGCCGAGGTCGTGAGCGAGCGCGATGGTCTCCGTCAGGTCCTCGTTGAGACCCAGCGCGCGGGCGATGCTCTTGCCGACCTGCACGACTTCCAGCGTATGTGTGAGGCGGGTGCGATAGTAGTCCCCCTGAGTGTTGACGAACACCTGCGTCTTGTACTCCAGCCGCCTGAACGCGCTGGTGTGCACCACGCGGTCGCGGTCCTTCTGGAAGGCGGTGCGGAAGCGGCTCTCGGACTCGGGGTGCAGGCGCCCACGCGAGTCGGCCGCCAGGCAGGCATAGGGGGCGAGGGCCCGGCGTTCCCGGTCCTCGAGCGCGGCCCGGTCGAAGAGCATGCTGCGGGTATCGTAACATTCGCCTGGGAGGCGCATTTCCGGCGAGCGGCGGGTGCCGCGCGGGCGCCGGCGATGGTCGAGGAGGTGAGAGGTGGCCGACAGCGATCCTCTGGACGTCGCCCTGGCGACGGCGTTCGAAGCGGGGCGGCTGACGCTGGGGTACTTCCGGGCCGGCGTACGCCCCGAGTTCAAGGCGGACCGCACGCCGGTGACGGAAGCCGATCGTGCCGCCGAGGCGCTCATCCGAGACCGCCTCGAAGCCGCCTTCCCCGCCGACGGCATCGTCGGCGAAGAGCTCGGGGAGGCGCGTTCAGCGAGCGGGCGGCGCTGGCTGGTGGATCCCATCGACGGCACCAAGAGCTTCGTGCGCGGCG
>CAYOXR010000399.1:0-6867 GCA_964407955.1 uncultured bacterium
GCTGGTTCCCTCGTACACCTTTGCGGCCAGTGTGAACGCCGTCTTGTACGTCGGCGCCACCCCGGTGTTCGTCGATATCGAGCCGGCAACCTACTGCATGGACGTCGCCGATGCCGAACGTCGCATCACGCCGCGCACGCGTTGCGTGCTCGCCGTCGACGTCTTCGGACACCCCGCGGACTGGCCGGCCCTGGAGGCTCTGGCGGACAGCCACGGCCTGGCCCTGCTGGACGACAGCTGTGAGGCGCTGGGTGCGGAGTGCAGCGGCCGGAAGGTCGGAAGCTTCGGCAACGCCTCCACGTTCGCCTTCTACCCCAACAAGCAGATCACCACGGGCGAGGGCGGCATGCTGGTGACCGACGACGAGCGCCTCGCCGACGCGGCACGCAGCTACCGGAACCAGGGACGATCGTCCACGGGCGCTTGGCTGGAGCACGAACGCCTCGGTTACAACTACCGCCTCGACGAGATCAGCGCGGCCCTGGGCGTCAGCCAGCTGGCTCGCCTCGAGAGCATCTTGGAGCGCCGCGCGCGCGTCGCGGCCCGGTACTCGGCCCTCCTCGCCGACGTCCGGGACGTGACCGTGCCGCTGGTGGCGTCCTGGGCGCGTGTGAGCTGGTTCGTCTACGTGATCCGGTTGGCCCCCGAGGTGGATCGCCTGGGGCTCGTCAACGCCCTGGCCGATCGCGGCGTCCCCACCCGAACCTACTTCAGTGCATTGCACGTCCAGCCGTACATCGAGCAGCGACTCGGAAGCCTGCGCGGCACCCTTCCCGTAACGGAAGCGGTCGCGGCGCGCACACTGGCGCTACCGTTCCACACCAACATGCCCGAGGGCGACCTTGAGCGCGTCGTCGACGCTTTGCGTCACGCGCTGGAGGTCACCGAATGAGTCGTGGGGAGACAGCTGCCCATGATGCCTAGATCGTGGCACTTGCGCTTCACGCTGCCCAAGCTCCTGCTGGACCTGCTGGTGTGGAGTGCGGGCTCAGCACTGGCCTACCTGGCACGCTTCGACGGTGCCATCCCGTCGCGCTTCGCAGCGAGCTTCTTCACCTACTTCGGCCTCGTTCTCGTTGCCAAGCTCGTCGCCATCCTGCTGTCGCGGATCCACCTTCAGACGTGGCGAACGGTGACGCTCAGGGACATCGCAGTGGTGGCCCAGGCGGTGGCGGCCGTCACCGTGGCAATCATGGTCGTGTCGTTCATGATCAGCCCTCACCTGCTCGTCATCCCGCGCTCGGTACCGCTGCTCGACGGCATCATTTCGCTGCTGTTGCTGCTTGGCGTGCGCGCGGCGCGGCGCCTCACGTACGAGAACGGACTTGCAGTGAGGCGCGGCTCGACACCGCAGCGTCGCGTGTTGATCATCGGCGCGGGTGACGCCGGCGCCCTCACGGGCCAGGAGCTGCTCCGGCACCCGGACACCGGCCTCGAGCCCGTCGCCTACCTGGACGACGATCCCGCCAAGCAGGGTCATCGTCTGGCGGGGCTCCCGATCCTGGGCCCGATCGACGACGTCCAGAAGGCCATCGACGCCTTCCAGATCGACGAAGTGCTGATCGCGGTGCCGTCGAAGGGCGGGCGGATCCTCCGGCGCGTCATCGACCTCACACGCGGGGGTGACAGCCAGGTCGAGTTCCGGATCGTTCCGGCCATCCGCGAGGTCATCGCCGGCAACGTCACCGTCCAACGCATCCGCCCGGTGGAGGTGGACGACCTGCTGCGCCGCCCGCCCGTGGAGCTGGACGTGAAGGCCATCGAGGCCATCGTGTCGGGTCAGGCCGTGATGGTGACGGGAGCGGGCGGCTCCATCGGCTCGGAGATCGTCCGGCAGCTGGCCCGCTTCGCGCCCCGGCTCGTGGTGCTGCTCGGACGCGGCGAGAACAGCCTCTACGTGGTCGAGCGCGAGCTCGACCGCGACTTCCCCCAGCTGTCGTACTGCAGCGTCATCGCCGACGTGCGTGATCGGAACCGGCTCGAGCAGGTCTTCGGGAAATTCGAGCCCCACACCGTGTTCCATGCTGCGGCCCACAAGCATGTGCCGCTCATGGAGGCCAACCCGGAAGAGGCCATCCTCAACAACGTGCTCGGCACCCGAAACGTCGCAGAGTTGTCCGTTGCGCACGGCGTGCGGTGCATGGTCAACATCTCGTCGGACAAGGCGGTCAATCCGACCTCGATCATGGGCGCCACCAAGCGCATCGGCGAGTACGCGGTGCAGGCGGCGTCCGCCAACGCGGCGCCTGGCCAGGTCCTGCTCTCCGTGCGCTTCGGCAACGTGCTCGGCAGCCGCGGCAGCGTGATTCCGCTGTTCAAGGAGCAGATCCGCGCCGGCGGCCCCGTCACCGTCACGCACCGCGACATGCAGCGCTACTTCATGACGATCCCGGAGGCGACCCAGCTGGTCCTACAGGCGGCGAGCGTCGGACACAACGGTGAGATCTACATCCTGGACATGGGGGAGCCGGTCCGCATCCTGGACCTGGCCAGGGACCTCATTCGTTTGTCCGGCCTCGAGCCCGACGAGGACATCGCCATCGAGTTCTCCGGTATCCGGCCCGGCGAGAAGCTGTTCGAGGAGCTGCTGGCCGACCGCGAGGTCGGCGCGCGGGCGTTGGTCGACGGCGTCTTCGTCGCCCGGACGCCGTCGATCGATCCCGAGCGGCTGCGAGCCACCATCGACGAGCTGGAAGCCTGGGCCCTTGCGGGGCGCGCAGAGGCCATCCGCGCTACTCTTGCAACCTTCATCGAAGGCGCACGGCTCGAAGTCGGGGCGGGCTGACGCCACCTCAAGCGGCGTCGGGCGCAATCTCCCCGGCCGAACTCGCGGCTTCCACCGGCCGGTACGACCACGCCAGAACGAGCAGAACCACGTCGTAGGGCCAGAAGAACACCGCCGGGAACCAGGCCACATAGAACACCGCCAACGCCAGCGCCGCCACGGCGAGAAGTCGCGACGTCGCGTCGCGGCGGCGCCATGCTAGCACCATCGCGCCCAGGAAGATGACCACCCACACGATGCCGTCGAGGAGGCCGTTGGAGGCCGTCTCGTCGAGCCACAGATCGTGCGCTTTGTCGTACTGCGACGGAATCTGATAGAAGAACGGCGAGCCTGACGCTTGCTTGAAGCGGAACTGGAACAGCGTCGAACGGAGCGGCGTGCCGGGTGCTCGGATGCGTTCCACGCTCAGCAGCGTTGCGTCCTTCGGCCAACCTGGATCGCGTTCATGGAGCGGTGCAAGCCGGGTGGCGGGCACAACCTTCCGAAGCACGGCCAGGCGCAGCGCCGCGGGCCCCATGCCCAGCCAGGGTTGGTGCGGAGAGGCAGTGATCACGTCCACCGCGTAGCGCCAGATCTGGATGCGCCCGGCCAGCGCCTGCGAGGTACCCGCCATCGACTTCGGTATGACCAGCTGCGTGGCCCCTGCCGTCACGACCGCCACGAGCAGCACGGTAACGAACCACCGCCGCACGTGGATCCCGCGGACGGTCATGGCGGGCACCACGGCCACGACGAGCGCGAGCAGGCTGGTCCGGTTTCCGGTCAGCCCCAGGGCCACCGCCACGACCACCAGGGCCACCGGCACCAGCCATCGTCGATCGCCCCGCGCTCGCGTCGAGAGCAACACCATGCCGGCCAGCAGGCTCGTCAACAACACCGCGGCCACGAAACCGGAGTTGGCCGTGGTGCCGTCCGGGTTGAGGTACTTGTGCTGCAGGAACATGAGCCGCGTGGCATCGATGCCAAGAGCCTGGAGGAACATCACCACGGACTGACCGACACCGGCCGCGAGCGTCGCCCCTGCCAGGTGGCGCACGACCGTGCGGCCGCCATGCGCGTGAAGCATGGTGAGGACGACCAGGGCCAACGCCACGACCACCAGCGTGAACAAGAAACCGTCGCTGCGTCCCGCGGCGCCGAAGAAGGGGTACGTCCAGCCGCCGGGATCTCGCAGCAGCACGTCGCTCGCCGTGACGAGCGCGAGGTGCACGAGCAGCAACGTCGGCAACCAACTGCCAAAGGTGCCTCTCAACCGTTCCGCGTAGAGCAGCAGCGCCAGCAGCGCCGCGCCGCCGAGGAAGAGCACCCTGGGCAGGTAGATCGCCTGCTCGGGGGACGTCGAGGGCACGAACACGAACAAGTACACCGTCAGCGCTGCAGTCACCACCCACAGTCCCGCGCGCTCCATATCGAGCCTCACGGCGGGCTGCCAGCGTCGGGCGCGGGAGCAGAACGCACCTGCGTCCGCCGACGGGAGCGCCACCGTTCGCCCACGAAGTACCAGCCGATGACGATGAGCGCGACGTGGAAGACCTCGGTCTCCAACACCGGGAACCACGCCTGGTAGTACACGACCAGGGAGGCCAGCCCCCATGCCACGCCACGGAAGGCCCAGTCCTTGCTCGTGAAACCGATGACCACGGGCAGGAGGAACAGCACGATCCAGATGAGGGCGTCCACGCCGCCGTAGGACAGGGTCCGGTCGAGGAGGTAGTTGTGCGCTCGGTCGACGACCACGGGGTACGGGAAGGCCACGGGTTGCTTGCCACCCGTATCGACGTAGTACACGATCGCCGCACTGCGCAAGGGCTGGCCGGGTTTGTGCACGATCTTGAAGCTTTCGACGCGGTCGCTTGGCGACCAGCTCTTGGTGCGACGGATGTGGAAGGGGATGAGATCGCGCGGCGAGACGACCCCGCGGAGCTGCGCGATCCGGAACCCGTCGGGTCCCCAACCCAGGAGGGGCTCGCCCGGTATGTGCCGAATAGCGTCGAGCGCGGTCCGCCAGATGATCAGTCGGCCCTGGAGCGAGCCCAGGTCGTCGAGGCTCGCCTGGGTGGCCGTGCGGTTGGGCAGCAGCGGAGAGCCGAGCGCCAGACAGGCGACGACGACCAGCGCGACGAGGCCCGAGCGCCAGGTTCGCACCATCGCGACCGCGACGACCGCGAGAGCGATCGCCGCGTAGACCGCGCTCTTGTTGGCCGTGGCGCTGACGGCGACGGCGTAGAGCACGAGCACGGGAACCGCCCACAGCCATGACCAGCGGTGCCTCGAGGCCGTGACCAGCGAGAGCAAGATGCCGATCCCCGGCAGTAGTAGACCGGCTTCCATCCCGGAGTTGCCGATCGTGCCGCTCGCCACCGGGAAATAGGCGTAGACCCAAAGACTCTTGACCACCTCGAAGTGGCCGAAGCGCTCCAAGAGCACGAGGATCGACTGCAGCGCCAGGACGATGCAGATCACGATCAGGACGTCTCTTACGAAGATACGGTGCTCTCGCCTGGTAGCGATCGTGCGATAGAGCGCCCAGGCGAAGATGGCCAGGAAGATCTGATACATGACACCGTCGGGTCGGTTCAAGGTACCGAGCAGGACATACGTCCAACCGTCGGGGTCGTGCACGGCGAACTGGCTGAGCAGCACGAACGCGAGGTGCCCACCGAGCATGAAGCCGAACGCCGAGCGCGCCACCGTCGCGCGCCCGCCGCGCAGAGCCAGCGCCGCGAGGATTCCCGTCGCACCGAGGAACATCACGCGCGACAGCTTGAAGGCGACCTCCGCCCGAGGCACCGGAATGAAGAAGAAGGTCACGCACAGGAATGCCGCCAGGAGCACGCCCCCGGCGATCTGGCTGCGGAGCTCCGGCGTGTCCCAGGCCGGCGTCCGCCGCAAGGTTGCGGTCAACAGCCGCCTAGCCACGACGGTCCCCTACGACGCTTTGACGCAGTAACACTTCGCAGGTAGCCATGCACACGCCCTGAATCGAACTCGGCCGCGGCCGGGCCCGCAAGCAGGACCGACGATGGCGGCTCAAAACCGGGCGGGTCGAGGCTCCGGAACCGGGAGGCCTCGACCCGCCTCTGAACTCAGACTAGCGCGGCGCCTACGGGCCGCCGAAGAGGAATGTCTTCCCGTTCACGCTCGTGACCGTGACCATGAAGTTCGTGCCGCTGGCGGTCGCAACGCAGTCGGACACGGCGGATCCGGGGTCGCCAATCGTGTACGTACGGCTCGTGCCTGCCTGCACCTGGTAACCGGTGGTGCAGGCCTTCGCGATGCTGGCCGGCGTCGCGTTGACGTCCTCGGCGAGCACGGCGTTGCCGGCCGTGTAGACGTTGGACCCGTAGGCCTGAGCGGCCCGGTCCTGGGCGGCCTTACGCGCATTGAGCAGGTTCGGGATCAACACCGCGGCAAGGATGCCGATGATGGCGATCACGATCAGCAGCTCGATGAGCGTGAAGCCCTGGGTCTTCTTCCTCAAACGCATAGCACGATCCTTTCCAGAGGGGGCATGACCGTATGGATGATTGGCCCCTCGATGCGAGTGCGGCGCCAACGTGTTTGACGCCACACTTATTCTCCCAAAGCCGCCTTACGGAAGTCTTACAGATTGCTCACATGTGGTGTTGAGAACGGCACGCGCCGCACTCTCGAGGCCCACCGGCACGCGCCCGCCTCGTGACCTCACGGGTAGCGCGTGGTGGTGCCGAACTGCGAGGTGACCACGACCACGGGGGTGTTGTCGCCGGCGTCCGTCACAAGGCAGTTCTTCACGGCCGTGTGGCCAGGATCGCCGAGGTGGTAGCCGCCCGCGTTGTAGCCCGAGGTGCAGTTTCCCGTAACCAGGGTGTTCGCCGAGTCCTCCGCGACGTAGGCAAAGGCGGCCGTGAACACGTTCTTCGCGTACACCTGAGCGGCCCGCTTGCGGGCAGCCTCGCGCGATGCGAAGAGATTGGGGATCAGCACCGCCGCGAGGATGCCGATGATCGCGATCACGATCAGCAGCTCGATCAGCGTGAACCCGCCAGCCGACCCACGCAGCGACCATCGGTGGCTCTTCATGACGCTCACCTCATACACCT
>CAYOXR010000400.1:0-22065 GCA_964407955.1 uncultured bacterium
CTTACGAACGAGCTCGGCGTAAACCGACCCAACCGCCGAAACATCGCTCCGGCAACGTGCTTCTGCCGATCCGAGAACGCACTCGCAGGCGACCGACCGCGCTCCTCGTTGTACATCTCCTGCAACAGGTGCAGGACCTGCGTGCGCGAGAGTTCCAGATTGAGCTCAAGCAGCGTGATGACCGCGTCGGTCTCCTCGACCGCGTTCAGGTCCTCGCGCTGCAGGTTCTCCATGATGGACACCTCCAGCGCCTCGCGATCGTCGATCTCCACGACGATCGCCGGAACCTCGGCGAGGCCCGCCATCTGCGCCGCCCGCGTGCGCCTCTCCCCCGCCACCAGTTCGTAGCCGTCCGCCGCCTTGCGCACGATGATCGGCTCCAACACGCCCTTGTCGCGGACGCTGGCCGTCAGTTCCAACAGGCTCTCTTCATTCAGGTACTTGCGAGGCTGCTTGCGGTTGTAACGGATCGCTTCGATCGGGACGGTCCCCAGCGCGGCCTCACCCTCGCCCTCCCCCAGGTCGCCGAGGATGGCCTCGAACACGGCCGTGCGATCGAGATCCGGTCGCCGCTTCTTAGCTGCCATCGGGACCTCCAAGCGACGCCAGCAGCTCCTGCGATACCACTCGGATCTCTTGGTCCGCCACGCTGCCCGGCGCGTATAGGGGGATGGGCACCCCCTCGACCTGCGCATCCGAGTAGTACGCGGGCCGGCTGTTGAGGGGCGTCGAAATCGGCGCAAACGCCTTCAACTGACTCTGGATGATCTCGAGGCTTTCGCGATCATGGCGCGTCCTCCGGTCGTGCTGGGTAAGCACGAAGAGCGCGATGCGCAGGTCCCGCGCCGCCTTGCGATACTCGCGAACCATCTTGATGACCGTGGGAATGCCGTCAAGGCCCTTCCTGTTCGTCGGCAGAGGCACGACCACGTAGTCTGCCGCGACCACCGCCAGTGCCGACAGCTGGCCGAGGCTCGGCGGCGGGTCGATCAGCACGAAGTCATACCCCTGGAGCCGCCGCACCGCTTCGCGAAGGCGCATGACACCCATAAAGATGCTCAAGACCTCGCGCTCGATGATAGCGATATTCAGGTGGCTAGGAATCAGCTCGATACCGTGCACGCTCACCGGCGCCGGCAGTGCAAGCTCGACCTCGTTGTCCGCATCCCGCTCCGCATCGGGGTCCCCGATGACGGCCGGATAGATCGTCCGCGAAAGCGCGATGTCGTCTTCGACGCCCAACCACGTGGTCAGGTTCGCCTGCGGGTCCACGTCGATCAGCAGTACGCGGTGACCCAACTCCCCCAAGACGTAGCCGATGTCCCGAACCGTGCTCGTCTTGGCCACCCCACCCGCGTGATTGAAGAACGTCAGGACCTTCACGGCCATCCCTTCATCACTGCAAACGCGCGCCCTTCGGCAATCCCTCTGCCCGGCACCACCGCCTCAAACGACGCATTCGCTGGACAACGGTCGTCCCAGGTCTACCCCCGACCAACGGCCGCGCGCCCGTGCGTGCAGACGTCATACCTGGCCGATTCTACCGCATCGCATCGCCCATCCCGGCACCGGCCGCGCCTCGCAGGACCGCGATCCCGTCGACGGCACACCCCCCACCCCTGCATCCATGGCCATAACGTTATGGCGCGGAACCTGCCGATCGCCGGCGTTGCCCGGTCCCGGCTCACGCGCACCATCGTCGCGCGCCGCATCGCCTCCCTGCAGCGCATGCGCTCCTCGCCTAGACTTCCCACAATCGCCGCCCGCGGTCCCGGTCAGGCTCGGCGCAAAGGCCCGACAAACCGCCAGCTCGCCCAGCCACACGCGCACGCCGCGACCCAACCCAAACCGCCCCCCGCAACGCCCGCTCGCCGCCAGCGCCCAACGCACTGAACGCTCCCAACCCGGTGCCGCAAGCTCAAGCGTCACCCGTCCCAGGTCGAGCCCGACCTAAGCGACCAGGTCACGGGTCGCGCGAGCCGATCGCTTTGACCCAACCACTTAGCCGGAGCCGGGCCCAGATCCGCCAACAGCCGGCGGCCGGCGCTAGGTGCCGGACTCCTTGCAATCCGCGGCTCAGCGCACCGTGCTCGCCCGTCACGCCCGCCCACGAACCGAGCTGCCCGGCACCGGCCGCCCGCCCTCGCGAACCCTCGGGCGTTACACGCTCGTCCCCGTTTTCAGCACCCGGCTCGACAACCCAACCGCTCTGGCAGCCCCCTCCAGCCGAAGGAGCGCTGCGATGCGGTCCGTAGCCCCCGAAGGGAAGAGTTCCCGGCACAGCGCCCCGCTGGCAGCTCCATTCGACACATCGCTACGCAACACATCCTGGCCATAACATTATGGCCGCCGCTTGTGCGTCCTTCCATGCCGGCGCGTCTGTCTCTTGCCGATGGCACCCCTCGCCAAGCGGCCCATCCAGCCGGCCGCGTATCGCTTGGCTCCGCCGCCCGGGCCGACGTCAGCTAGCTACGTCGCGCTCAGGGGCCGGCAAGCCCAGTCTCCGCACCGGGCTCCCGAATCTCGAATGCGCCTCGAGTACCCACGGGCCCCCACTTCGCCATCTCGTGGAGCCAGCCGCCGCGCACGTACCGCGTCTTTCCCGCTTACGCGCACGCTGCAAGCGTCGGCAGCAGCGTTCGCCGCCCCTCCGCTCAGCACCGCGTCTGTGCGCATGAGGCCAGCGCCACACAATCGACCCGACCCGCCGAGCGCACGCGCATTCGCCAGGCGCTGCTGCCCCAGCCCCCTCGCCGCCGTTGCCGCGGCCCCGCGCCAGAGCAGCCCGATCGCCCCGCATCCCTCGCGGCTTTGCCGCTCCGTGTGCGTTGCGTGGCTGCAGGCGCACGAATTCTGGGAAACCTGTGGAACCCCGTCACCCCTCACCGGGAAACGTGTGGTACTCGTCGCGCCCGCTGGCCAACCAGCACCTTGTCACGATCTCACGACACGCCCTGCCAGCAACCAACCGCGGCGGCTTGCATCGCCCAGTGGGAAACGCACGGAACTTGCGATCGCTACCAGGCCGGGCTGGTAGGCTGGTTACGTGACCGGGCACAGGCTCGCGCTTGGATCTTTAGCCGGAGTTCAATGGCAAATCCAGCACCATGCGTTTCGTTTGTGGTGTTTGGACAGGATGATTGATTTCTATTAATGGGACGGTGAGGCTTGCGCGCAGCGCGGGGTTCGCTGCCGATCGAACGGGAAGGTCGGGGGACTGAGTCGGGACGGGGAAGGGACCGGTGCGGGAAAGCAGCGGTACCGAAGTGGGAATGCTGAGGGACCAAGCGGGAAGATGGCAGTACGGAAGTGGGAAGAACAGGGGACGCCGCTACCGCGACTCGCGCACGCGAGGGGAATGGTTGACAGGCGTTCCCCGCAAACGTATCATGCGGCAATCCAGGTGGAGGCCGGCGCTTGATGAGCCGTGAGGCAAGTCCAGGCAAGGACGGGGTAGAACGAGGCGCACCCCACAAGGCGCATCAACATCACACGAGAACAGGGGAGAGAGAGCCGGCCCGGCCACGGGGGACGGGCAAGGGGCGAGGTGCGGGCCGGCGGGGGCCGCCGGAACGGCGGGGTGCGAACCTTTCCATCACGCAGGCCAACCCCCTGGCGTTGAGCCGTCAGGAGATGGGGATCCTCACCAAGCGGCTGTTGGTGTTGGCGCTGTCCGACATCACCAGGGATGACAGCGAACTGGAGCCCATCAGGATCACGGCATGGGAGTATGCCCAGCTGTTCAATATCAAGGGCAAGTCGATCTACTCGCGCATCGAGCAGTCTGCACGGGAGCTCCTCGAACAGACGGTCCAGATCAAGGAGCCGAACGGCGATTGGGTAATGTTTCAGTGGGTGTCCGAGGCACGGTACGAGAATGGCCGGGACAGCAAGGAACAGATGGCGTGCATCGAGCTGAAGGTGCACGAGAAGCTCAAGCCGTACCTGCTGCAGTTGAGACGGGACTTCAGCATCATCCCGACCGAGCAGCTGTTGAGCTTCGAGAGCTTCAACAGCATGCGCCTGTTCGAGGTGCTCTACACGGCGAGCTATGCTGGCGAACGGAGCGAGCTGGTGTTCGACATCGAGGATCTGAAGCTGCGGCTCGGGCTCGATGGCAAGTACGACCGCTTCAAGGACTTCCGCTACGTGCTCGACAAGGCGCAGACCGAGTTCAAGCGCTACACCTGTCTGGTCTTCAGCTATAGGGCGGAGAAGGTGGGGCGCAAGTACCGTCGCGTGCACTTCGCCATTCTCAAGAACGAGATATTCAGGCCCCGCGTGCGCTTGCCCGCCAGCCTGGCCAAGCGCGTCAAGCGCGAGACCGACACGGAACAGTTGATGCGTGAGCTGCAAGCGCGGGACGTGTTGCGTGAGATCGGTTGGGCGCAGGACGCGGACAGGACGATCCAACGCTACGGCGCGCAGCGCGTCGTAGACATCGTGGCGTACGCTCGCAAGCTCGCCGGGAAGGCCGAAGCGGCAGGTCGCCCCATCTTCAACCTTGCGGGCTTCGTGAACAACTTGCTGCAGCAGGGGGTCGAGCCGCCCAAGGCGCCTGCCCAGGACGACAATCAGCGCCTGTCGCGGGAGGGAGTCAGGAGTGTCGCCACCTCGATCGCAGACAGCTTCCACCAACAACGCCGGCAGCGGGCCGAATCGGCGTGGGAGGATCTGACCGAGGAGCAGCGCGAGCTGATCCACACGCTTATGCAGGCGACCCTGCACCGCTTCACCCTGGAGCGCATCGAGGCCGACGCTTGGCGTGGTGGCCTGTACGAAAGCAGTCGTATGGAGGTCATGGCGAGCCACAATTTCGTGACCTTCCCAACCCACCTCCAGGACGTCACCGTGTTCGTCCGCAATCTCGATTTGATGGCCGAGTATGCAGAGGACGATCGCAAGGCGATCATGGCCGAGTTGCGGGAGAGCCGTTGAATGCGTGAGCCGAGGCGGCCCGGCTGAGGCGTTGCAACGGCGGGGTCGTATGATCGCGCCATGTGTGGCCGCTACACGCTCTACCACCACGAGGAAGACCTCGACGCGCTGTTCGGCGTGGTGGGGCTGGCGGGGCGCGAGCGCTTCAACATCGCGCCGACGCAGGACGTGCCGATCGTGCGGCAGCGGGCCGATGGCGTCCGCGAGGCGGTCACGGCCCGGTGGGGCTTGGTGCCGCACTGGGTGAAGGACCTGGATGGCTTTCGTGCCAACCTGTTCAATGCGCGTTCTGAAGGCGTTGCCACCAAGCCGTCGTTTCGGGATGCGGTGCGGCGATGGCGCTGTCTGATTCCCGCTAGCGGCTTCTACGAGTGGGCGAGCGCTGGGGGCGAGAAGCGCCCGTACTACGTCTTCCGTCGCGACGGGCGGCCGCTGGCGCTTGCCGGGCTGTGGTCGGTGTGGAGCAAGCAGGCCGCGCCGCTGTTGAGCTGCGCCATCGTGACGACGCGTCCAAACGCGACGGTGAAGCCGCTGCACGATCGGATGCCGGTGATTCTGGACCCGGACGAGTTCGAGCGGTGGCTCGACCCGGCCGTGGACGACCCGCACGATGTCGAAGATCTGCTTGACCCGTACGACGACGACGCACTGCAGGCGTACGCGGTGTCCCGCGCCGTCGGCAACCCCCGCATCGAGCGGCCAGATCTCATTGCACGCGTAACCGTCGAGTCCTAGACCAGGCTCAGCCAGGCCACGGCCAGTGCCAGCGTGATGAGCGCCACGGGGACACCGACGCCGGCGTCGATTGCGCGAAGCGGGAACGACACGGGCCTGCGCGGTGTGCCGTTGATTACAGGTATGCCTTACTAATTAAGGTAGACTGCAACCAAATGACATCGAGCCTCGCCACCGAGCCGGGCATATGCCCAGAGCGAAGACTTCAGTGAGCATGCTGTTGATGCTGGCGACCGCGTTCGCGGCCATCATCGTGTTCGGTACGGCGGCTGCGGCGGTGAATGATGCCGTGGAGCGCTGGCTGGCCGAGCGGGCGCGGCGGACGTCCGGCGGAGGCGGGTCGACGCGGTCTGCCTCGACGCCCGGCAACGGGCCTCGTCCGGTCGCGGGTCGGCTGCTGGCAGTCCGACGCAGCGACCCGTCGGTGGTTCGGGGGCCCGGCAATCGCGGGGCGCCGGGCGGCGCGGCGCAGCGCGGGAACGGCTTCGCCAGGCGGGGCCGAGCGCAATCTCGCTGACAACAGGTGAGCCGGCGCCAGGAGCGCGGGCGTGGCACGTCGCCAGGCGCCGGACATCCGTATGATGAGCTCATGGCCCGAGCGAAGGACGCCTCCGCGCGCGCCGCCGAGCTGCGCAAGCAGCTCCGCCATCACGACTATCTCTACTACGTCAAGGACGCACCTGAGATCAGCGATGACGCCTACGATGCGCTCTTCCGCGAGCTACGTGAGCTCGAGGAGGCGCACCCCGAGCTGGCGACGGCTGACTCGCCGACGCAGCGTGTCGGCGGCGCACCGATGGAGGGCCTGGCGACGGGCACGCATGCGCGGCCAATGCTCAGTCTGGACTCCAGCTCCAAGCTAGAGGAGCTGCGAGCCTTCGACCAGCGGATCCGCCGCGCGGTAGGTGACGAGGGCGCGCGCTACTCCCTGGAGCCCAAGATCGATGGCTTGAGCGTCGAGCTCGTCTACGCCGGCGGGGTGCTGGAGCGCGCTGTGACGCGGGGCGACGGCAACGAGGGGGAGATCATCACCGCCAACGTGCGGACGATTGCACCGGTGCCGCTGCGCTTGCGCGACGCGGAACTCGCCGTGCCGGAGCAACTCGCGGTGCGTGGGGAGATCTTCATGCCCCTCGATGCCTTCGACGATGTCAACGAGGAGCTCCTGAATGCGGGCCGCAACGCCTTCGCCAACCCGCGCAACGCCGCCGCGGGCAGCGTTCGCCAGCTCGATCCAAAACTGAGCGCCAGCCGTCCACTGCGGATCTACTGCTACGACGTGTTGCAGGGCGACGACGGCTTGGCAACGCAGTCCGAGTTGCTGCGGGCGTTGACGTCGTGGGGATTCCCGGTCAACCCGCTAAACGGCGAGGCATCCGACGTGACTGCCGTGATGGCGTACTTCCAGGACGTGTCCCAACGGCGCGATGCCCTCTCCTACGAGATCGATGGCGTCGTGGTCAAGCTCCAGTCCATGGCGGCCCGCCGCGCCATGGGTTCCACCAGCCATCACCCGCGGTGGGCGTTTGCGGTGAAGTTTGCGCCGCGAACGGAGATGAGCCAGGTGCTCAGGATCATCGCGAGCGTCGGCCGAACGGGTACGGTGACGCCGATCGCCATGCTGCGTCCGGTGTCCATCGGTGGGGTCACCGTGAGTCGAGCCAACCTCCACAACATCGATGACCTGCAACGCAAGGACATCCGTGAAGGGGACACGGTGCGCGTCGAACGCGCCGGGGACGTGATCCCGCAGGTCGTCGAACGAGTCGAGAGCGGCGGCGGCAGAGGTGCCCCGTTCCAGATGCCTGCCACGTGCCCGAGTTGTGGCACTCCGCTCCGCAGGAGCGGGCCCTACACGGTGTGCCCGAACAGCTTCGAATGCCCGGCGCAACGCGTGGGCCGCTTGACACACTTCGCCAGCCGCGGCGGGCTCGACATCGAGGGCCTGGGGGAGCGAACCGCGCGACAGCTCGTCGAGCGGGGGCTGGTTGTGCACCTGCAGGACCTGTTCGATCTGACGGCCGAGGACTTCGAGAGCCTCGACGGTTTCGCCGAGGTATCGGCGCGCAACCTTGCGCAGGCCATCAAGGAGGCCAGTCGGCCTGATCTTGCGCGCCTGCTGTATGCCTTGGGCATTCCCGAGGTCGGCGGCGCCGTGGCGCGGGACCTCGCGAGGCATTTCGGCACCATGGAGCGGTTGCGAACGGCCGACGTGGAGGCGCTGGCAGCGGTGGAGGGCATCGGCGAAGTGATGGCCCGCCAGATCCACGACTTCATGGTGGAACCGCGCAACGGAGCCGTGCTCGACGCACTCTTGGACGGCCACGTGCGGCCTCGTGAGGTCGCGCGGGCAACGTCTGAGGGCGCCCTGCTGGGGCTCAGCTTCGTGTTCACGGGAAGCCTCGAGCACTTCACGCGCTCGCAGGCACAGGCGCTCGTCGAGCGGGAAGGCGCGCGGGCAACGGGCTCGGTCAGCTCGCAGACGGATTACCTGGTGGCGGGCGAGGGCGGCGGATCGAAGCTCGAGCGAGCGCGCCAGGCGGGCGTGCGCGTACTCGGTGAGGAGGACTTCTTGGCGCTTCTGGCCGAGCGGGGCATCGAGGCGGAGGTCGGCGAGGCATGACCAACGCCGATCTTGCCCGCACGCTGGGCCGGCTCGCGGCGCTCTCGGAGTTGAATGAAGACAACCCGTTCCGGGTCCGCGCCTACCGCAAGGCGGCACGGACGGTGCTGGAATTGGAGGAGCAGATCCCTGAGCTGCTGCGCCGTGGCGCCGACCTCACCGCCATCGAGGGCATCGGTAAGGAGATCGCCGAGAAGCTCAAGACGATCGTGGAGACAGGCAGACTTCCGCAGCTCGACGAGCTGGCGAAGACGGTTCCAGTGGGCCTCATCGCGGTGACCGGCGTGCAAGGGGTGGGGCCCAAGCGAGCTCGCGCATTGTGGCGCGAGCTCGACGTAACCGGCGTCGACGATCTCGAGCGTGTCGCCCGCGAAGGCAGAGTCGCCGAGCTCGAAGGCTTCGGGACGAAGAGCCAGGAGAACATCCTGAAGGGCATCGAGTCGTATCGCCGACACAGCGGGCGCCTGCGTCTCGGGGATGCGGATGCCGTGGTGCAGCCGCTGCTGGCAAGGCTTCGCGGCGGAACCGGCGTTCATCGGGCCGAGGTGGCCGGCAGCTACCGTCGACGGCGCGAGACCATCGGCGACGTCGACCTGCTGGCCGTTGCCGAGGACGGCGGCGGCGCCGCCGACGCCTTGACCGGCCTGGACGAAGTCAGGGAGGTGCTTGGCCGGGGCGATACCAAGACCAGCGTGCGCTTGGAGGACGGTCTGCAGGTCGACCTGCGGGTGATGCCAGAGGAGAGCTTCGGAGCAGCCTGGATGTACTTCACCGGGTCCAAGGAGCACAACGTCGAGCTCAGACAGATGGCGGTGGAGCGCGGCTGGCACTTGAGCGAGTACGGACTGTTCGAGGGTGGAGAGCCGGGCAAGGCACGCGCTGGCGGCAAGCGCCTGGCGGGCGCCAGCGAGGAGGAGGTCTACGCCGCCTTCGGCCTGGACTGGATTCCGCCCGAGTTGCGTGAGCATCGGGGGGAGATCGCGGCCGCCCGGGAACACCGACTGCCGAGGCTGGTCACTATGGCCGATGTCCGTGGCGACCTGCACATGCACAGCACCTGGAGCGATGGCAAGAATAGCGTGCTGGAGATGATGGAGGCGTGCGAGGCGCGCGGTTACGAGTACATGGCCATCGCGGACCACAGCCAGGCGCTGCGCATGACCGGCGGCCTGGACGCGGCCAAGCTAGCGCGTCAGTGGCAGGAGCTCGACGAGCTGACGGCAGCGCGCGAGTGGATCACGCTGCTGCGCGGCCTCGAGGTCGACATCCTGCGCGACGGGAGCCTGGATCTCGGCGGCGATTGGCTCGCGCGTCTGGATATCGTCGTCGTTTCGGTGCACTCGCACTTCGACCTCGGCCAGGCCGAGCAGACGGCTCGGGTGGTGAAGGCCGTGACGGACCCGCAGGTCAACATACTGGCACATCCCACGGGCCGTCTGTTGGGCGAGCGCGATCCCTACGCCATCGACCTTGACGCGGTGTTCGACGCCTGCGCGGCCAACGGCGTGGCGGTGGAGCTGAACGCCTCGCCGGAGCGGCTGGATCTCAACGACGCGCATGCTCTGGCGGCGCGCCACAAGGGCCTCAGCCTGGTCGTCGACAGCGACGCACATAGCGTGCGGCAACTCGAGGTCATGCATTTCGGGGTCGAGCAGGCGCGGCGTGCGTGGGCGACGGCCGACGAGGTGCTGAACTGCCGGTCCCTCGGGGACGTGCGCCGCTTCCTCGGCAAGCAACCCTAGCCCCTCGCTGCATCGGAGAGTTCAGGCCGTCAGTCGAATGGGGCTCATGTGCCTTTCGCCAGTGGCAACCAGACGCTCACGCGGAAGCCCTCGCCGGGCGCGCTCTCGACCGCCCAGCTGCCGCCGTGAAGCGCCACCACGTGAGCCACGATCGCCAAGCCGAGCCCGCTGCCGTCGCCCGAACGGGCAGCGTCCCCACGGAAGAAGCGTTCACCCAGACGCGCACGCGTTTCCTCACTGACGCCGGGGCCGTCATCGGCGACCACGAGTTCCGCGTCCTCCTCGTGGGCAGCCACGCTTACCCGTACGGGCGCGCCGCGCCCGTGGCGTACGGCGTTCTCGAGCAGGTTGTCGATGACGTGGGAGAGCAACAGCGCGTCGCCGAGCACGGTTGGCATGGCACCCGCCTGGAAGTCGACGGACACGCCTGGGGAGCGGCTGCGCACGCGGTCGACGGCCTCGCCGGCCAGTCGCCTCAGGTCCGTCGGCGTTGCATGGAAGGCGGCGTCGTCGCGCGCGAGCAGCAGCAGGTGCTCGGTGAGCCGGGAGAGCCGGCTGACGTCGCGACCGAGCTCGGCCAGCGTGTCACGGTACTGCGGCTCAGTGCGGGGTCGGGCGAGTGCCCCTTGGATGCGCGCCTGGAGGGCCGTAAGGGGAGTCCTCAGATCGTGGGCGGCCGCGCGCGTGAACTCGCTCTCGCGCTCCATCACCGCGTTTAGCCGCCGGAATGCCTGCTCCAGGGTCGTCGCCAGGCGGCCGAGCTCGTCGCGCCCGCTGGCCCCCGGGACCGGTTGCAGCAGGTCGCCGCTTGCGCCGATGGAGCTGGCGGCGCGCTGCAATGCGGCGATGGGCTTGAGAAGGCGTCCGGCCGTGATCGCCGCCGCCACGGCCGCGAACAGCATCATCACCGGTAGCGTTACCAGGAGGGCGCGCAGGTAGGCGCGAAGCGGCTGGCTCACGCTGCCCAGATCCGAGGCCACCTGCAACAGCACGAGCCGATTGTCGGCCATTACCTGGCGCGTGAGCACCTGGTGGCCGTCAACGCGGGTGTAGCCAAGCGGCAGGTCGGTGGGGACGTTGGGGAAGTTGGCGGTCTTGCTCACCACCTGGGTGCCGGTAAGAACACGCACTTGGACCCCGGTGGGGAACTCGCTGCCGACGGTGAGACCGCCTATGTCCTGAGCGTTGCGGTCGAGGTCGCGCCTGAGGTCGAGCAAGCTGATGGCGTTGTCGAGCCTGCGCTCCTGGCCCGCCACCAGGAACTGTTGCAGCGCCAGATACAGGATGGCGGCCACGATCAACAGCAGCAGTGCCGTTTGCAGGGCCACGGCAAACGCCATGCGCCAACGGATCGTCATGGAACGCGGTACCCCCTCCCGCGTACGCTGTGGATGGCGTCGTCAGCAAGCTTGCGCCTCAGGTAGCTTACGTACACGTCGACGATTCGCGGCTCCCCCATGAAATCCGGCCCCCACACCCGGTCCAGCAGCTCGTCGCGCGTGAACCAGCGGCCGGGCGTGAGAGCGAGCGTCTCGAGCAGTTCGTATTCTCGCCCGGTGAGACCGACCTCGCTCCCTTGCCACCACACCTGACGCGTGCGTGTGTCCAGGCGGCCCTTGCCGTCTGCGAAGCGGAGCCGCGCACTGCCGGCGGATTCGGCGCGCCGCGCCACGGCACGCAGGGTCGCCAGCAGCTCGGGCAGCTCGAAGGGCTTGACCAGGTAGGCGTCGCCGCCCAAGTCCAGGCCGTGCACGCGGTCGTCGAGATCGCCACGGGCCGTCAGGTACACGATGGGCGTGGATACGCCCTCCTGCCGCAGCGATTGCGTCAGGTCGAAACCGTCCAGATGTGGCAACATCACGTCGAGCACGATCACCCCATAGCCGCCTGCACGGGCCTCCTCAAGGCCGCCACGGCCGTCGGTCACCCAGGTGACCTGATGGCCGGCCTCGCGCAGAGCCGCAGCCGTCGGTTCGGCGATGCGCGCATCGTCCTCAACGAAGAGCAGCCGCATGCCCTCAGCCTACGTCCGCTCGACGTCTAGGCGTGACGTGCACGCCGGTTTCCACGGCCCTCCATCAGTCGGAGGCCCGCCGCCGCGACCACCAAGATGCTGCCGGCGGCGTAGAGCGCGGTGAGGTGGTCGCTGCCGGCCAGCCAACCGTGGACCGTCGCCAGTATGAACGCCGGGAAGGCGAGCAGGTGGAGACCCGTCCACAGCGGTCGCGGCAAGCGCGTCCGCGCCGCGAACGACACGTAGACGGCGACCGCTGCGTACAGCGCGAGGGTGCCCAACGCCAGGGCCAGCGGGGCGTAGGTCGCCCTGCCCGGCACGAGCACGGCGGCCAGCGACTGCGGCTTCTGGGTGTCGACGGTCACGAAGGCAACGTGTACGGCCACCAGGGCCAAACCGAAGCCGCTGAGCAGGCCGTGCCAACCGTATTGCATGGGCCTGGCCAACCACGTCGGCACGTAGCGGCTCTTGAGGACGGCGCCGAGGCTCACCGACATGGCCAGGAGTACGTAGGCCGCCACGCCCGACAGGCGGTTGAGGGTCCAGGCCAACCCCTCGGGTGTGGCGCTGCGTGCCGCCAGCGCCCAGGTGAGGGCCACGCCAACGAGCAGCACGGCCACCAGTGCGTCGTTGAGCGAGGCGATACGACGCTCGCTCATGTGCGCACCCAACGGCCGCCGCCACGGTAGTGCCACGGGCCGCTTCCGTGCTCGAACGCCACCAGGACGACTGCTTCATCCAGCAGGGCGCCATCGCCGGGCGCCAATAGAGCGAGCTTGGCGAGCACCTCGGCGCGTCGCAGATCGGGGTGTGCCGCAGTGGCCTGGACGAAGCGCGTGACGGCGGGACGGCCGCTGCGTGGGTCGATGAGGTGATGCCCCCCGGGCCAGGCGCGAGCGAGCACGCCGGACGTGGCCACACCCCAACGCCCCGGCGGGAGCAAGAGCTGCAGAGACTCGGCGCCGTCGGGCCGAGCGACGTTGATGGCCGCGCTCCCAGCCGACCTGGCGATCACATCGCCGCCCGCGTCGATGACGGCGTCGCCGCTCAGATGCTCGAAGCAGCGATCGGCGATCCAGCTCTTGGCGGTGCCGCCCAGATCCACCGCGGCGCCAAGCGGAAGGCGGATGCGACGGCCCTCGAGCCTGACCTTGCGCCAATCCGCCGTGCGGGGTGGGTCGCCCGGTTGTGGTAGAGCCGGGGCGGGCCAGCTATGGCGGTAGCCTGCCCACCTGAGCGCGGGCAACACCAAGGGCGTGATCAAGCCGTCGGTCTGGCCGGCGACGGCGAGCGCGTGGCGCAATGCCGCAACGAGCTCCGGCGGCGCGGGATCGAGCTCGCCGCGTTCGTTCAGGCGCGTCAGGGCGGACGCGCGGAAGCGGGTGAGAATGGCTTCAAGGCGGTGGAGCTCAACCGCAGCGGCCTCTGCACCGGCGCCGCCGACCCGTACCTCGGTGCCCAGCGCCCGGAACCGAAGTTCAGGCGTGGCGGAGGGCCGCGACTGCGTCGCGGGCACGTTCGTGGTCGGCGTGGCCACCCCCCGCGACGAGGTGAGCGCCGACATCAGCTCATCCTGCTCGTCGCGAGTGGGCGATAACTCGGCTGGGGCAAGACCGTGACGCGCTGGTTCTGGTAGGGGACGCTGGCAGACGCCTGAGCCTGCGAGCCGCTCGCCATCGGCGCGACGCTCGGGGCGGACGCTCTGGCTTGGTCCGCGCGAGTGAGGAACCGCCCCGCCGTGCCTAGCCCGAGTCCCAGCGCGATGCTCAGAAGCCACAGGGTCGCCCGCTCCTTCTGGAAGCCCTTGCGGGCGGTCGGACGCTTGTCGGCCGTGGTCGGCCGCCGTCGAACGTCGCGTTCACTCATCGCCGTTGCCTTCAAAGTAGGACCCGCCTTCCTCGGTCCCGCGCCTGCCATAGCCGTCCGAGAATCCGCCGCGACGGTAGGCCTGACCCGAGGCCCCGTTCGCATAGGGCACCTCGATGGCATACAGCCTGCCGTCGGGGCCGATGGCGTAGATCGTCCGTGTCGCCACCTGGCGGCTCGCCAACGCGGGCGCTTGCGGCGCATGCCTCGGTGCCTTCAGGCCGAGGAGCCCGTAGCCCGCCCCGGTGGCGGCCACGACGGTAAGAGCCATAATCAAGACGCGGCTTGCAGTCATGCCTCGCGTAACCTCCAGCGGTAGGATGCGTGACCGCCGTTAAAGCCTCGTTAACGGTAGCTGAGGTGCAACGCCGCTGCCGACGCCGGGCTAGGAGGCCGTCAGTCCTCCGGGGCCGGGCCATAGTAGCGTTCGCACTCGGCCTCTCGTCCCCGCACGACGCGGCGTCCGGCCAGTCGCCCCTGCCGGCCGGTGACGACGGTGTACTGACGCTCCCCATCGCCGGCGTCGCAATAGAGCACCACCCAATCGTCGGTCCGGCCGAGCTGGTGGGCTCGCGGCGTGTTCGAGTACAGCGCCGTGAAGTGGCGAGGGCCGCGCTCCGTGTGGAGAACGGGGAGCCACGCCTGCATACCGGGGTTCATGCGCTTCGGGGCGATTTTGTGCAGCGTCCCCTGGCTGGCCCGCTCGCGGTACTCCCTATCGACGTCGAGGAGTTCCGCCACCGCCGGTTCCCCGCCCGCGAGGGAAGCGGCCGCTTCCAGAGGGTAGGACCGCCAACGACCCAGCCGCGCGGCCAGCAACTCGCGTATGCCCTGCAGGCGCTTCGGGCCGATGCCGGCCAGTACCTCTAGGCGCCCGTCGTGTGCGGCAAGCTCCAGCGCCTCCAGGGAGTCGATGCCCAGCTCCTCGTGCAAGCGCTCGGCGGTCTTGCGGCCAATCCCCGGAACCGTCATGAGAAGCCCCTCGGGGTCGCTCGCGCCGCGGAGCCGCTCCAACATCGGGAGACGGCCTGTCGTCAGCAGCGCTCGCAGGCTCCTTGCGATGCTCTCGCCGACCGCAGGCAACGCCTCGAGGCCGGCCAGGCCATGTTGGCGGTAGACGTCGTCGATCGGCGTGTCCAGACGCCTCAGCGATGCCGCGGCGTTGCGGTACGCGCGTACCCTGTAGGGGTTGGCGTGCTGCTCCTCGAGAAGCGAGGCGACCTCATCCAGCCGCGCCGCGAGTGCCGTGTTGCTGTGCGCCACGGCTCAGCCTTCGTCGCCGTCGAGGGCCCGCCGGATGGCTGCGCACACCTGTGCCGCGTGCGCGTCGTCGCGGTAGCCCCGTCGCGGCCAGAAGAAGCCCTTGAGGCCGTCACCGCGCCGCCGCGGCACGATGTGGACGTGAAGGTGCGGAACGCTCTGGCTCACGCGGTTGTTGATCGCTACGAAGGTACCGTCCGCGCCAACGGCGCACTCGACCGCCCGGGCGAGGCGCTGAGCCTGGCCGAACAACGGCTCGAGGAGAGAGGCGGGCAAGTCTCCCAGGGTGGGCACGTGGGCCCGGGGAATGAGCAGCACGTGGCCAGGGAAGAGCGGCCGGCGGTCGAGAAAGGCCACCACATCCGAGCCTGCGAGCACCCTGTGGGCTTCGGCTTCGCCCGTCGCGATGGCACAGAACGCGCACCTCGGGCCGCCAGCCTCGACCTTCCGACTCATGCCCCACGATACGCACCGCCAGCGCTCCGGGGTCGCCGGAGCTCACAGGCGAAGCGCGCTGTCGGGAGGGACGGCTGGAATGCGTTCGGAGTAGCGGACGAAGGCGTTGAGGGGGAACACCGGCAGGCGCAGTGGACGTCCGTACACCTCCGCGCGCAGCCATTCGGCCTCGGGTTCCAGTTGGTCCTCGGGCAGGTCTTTGTACCAAACACGCCCGTTCCAGCTGTACCCGCGAGCCTTGAGCCGATCCTTGGCTTCGAAGGGGCTGTCCACGGCGTACAGCCGGCCCCCCTTGCGCCGGGCGCGCTCGAGCAGCGTGTCGAGGGCCGTCCGCCCACTCCGCGGTAGCGCCATGCTCAGCAGGTGGACACCGGCGAGGCAGTCGCTCGACGCGCGGTGACCGTCGTAGACGAAACCCTGCTTCATAGCCAGGTACTCGAGCTTGCGGCCCTCGAAGCCTTCGCCGCTCCAGGGGACGTCGCGCGCCGAGCACGCCCATGCTCGCTGGGTGAAGGCGGGGAGGCGCCGTTCCAGAAACGGACGATCGAAGGCAGCGTTGTGCGCGATCACGACGTGGGCTGCGTCAACCAGAGAGTCCACGGCCGAATCCGGGAGGTGCTGCCCGGCAACCATGTCGTCCGTAATGCCGGTAATGCGCACGATCTCGGGCGGGATCGGGCGTCCGGGGTCCTCGAAGGCCGATAGCTCGTCCAGCAGGGCGTAGATGTGACCGTCCCGATCGAATTCGAAGGCGACCATGCCCAACTCGATGATGCGGTCGGACGCCGCGGACAGGCCGGTGGTCTCCACGTCGACGTAGAGGCCGGTGAGGAGCTCCGTATCCGCTGCTGGTGCCGGCAGGTAGCGCGCGGGCTTGCGGTAGCGCTCGAGGACCCGGTAGCGGCCGCTCGCCTCGAGCGCCTCTCGCATGCGTTCCAAGTCCTTGACGTCTGTAGCCATGGTGATCCCGAGTGGAGCGAGGCTACCACGCACCGCCGCGCTCGTCCGCACGGGGCGGCGCCGGTCGTCGGCGCTGAACCGACTCGGGCACGAGGCGCGCAACGACGACGGCCCCCACTAGCGAAAGCGCGCCGCCGACGAGGAACGGCAGTGCGAAGTTCGCCACCGCAAGCACGCCGGCCAGCAGCGGACCGAGCGATAGCCCGAGCCCGAACCCGGTGGTGACGATCGACATCTGCCGGCCCTCGCCACCCCTCTTTGCCATGTCGCCGGCAAGCGCAAACGCCGGCGCGGCCACCCCGGCCGACGCCAGCCCCTGGCCGATGCGCAGCAGCACGAGCTGCCCGGTCGTGGCCGCGAAGCCGAGCAGCGCCGTTGCCGGCGCCATGAGGATCAGCCCTGCGATCAGGAAGGGCTTGCGCCCGGCGCGGTCCGACCAGCGACCGACGGGGAACTGCACCAGCAGCCGGCTGACCATCAACGCACTGAAGGCAACGCCGAAGGCGAACACCGATTGCTGGAGGCGGGCGTTGAACTGGTTCTCGAGGGTGCCCATCATCGAGAAGCACGCAGCCATCGTGAAGGTCGCTGCACCCAGGCCCAGCATGGCAGGCGTCAGCAGCCCGGGCTCGAACAGGCGAAAGCCTCGTCGGCGCCCTGGCCCGTCGTCTGTCGGTTCATCGCGCACCCAGGCAAGCACCAGGAGCGCGCCGAGCAGAACGCTGCCCGTGCCGACGTAGAACACGGGGTCGACGCCCCGCCTGGCGTACAGCGCCCCTGCGACCAGCGGCCCGCTCGCCAGGCCGATGATACGCATGGTGGTGTACACCCCCATCGATCCGCCGCGGGTGCCCTTCACGGTGGCCCTCGACATGATGGCGAGCGACGTCGGGATCGTGAGGGCCACACCCATGCCTTGCACGGCGCGCAGCCACAACAGGTTGCCGTACGCGCCTGCCACCGTGAACGCCAGCGTGCAGGCCGCCATGAGCACCAGGCCGGCGAGGATGAACGGCTTGCGGCGCCCGATGCGGTCGGAGATGGCACCGGCCAACGGCTGGCCGATCGCCGATACCAGGCCATAGAGCGACAGCGCCAGACCCACGCGCGTGGCGACAGGCAGCTGCAGGACGGGCGCCGGAAGCTGCGCCACATAGAGGGGGATGATGACGAACAGAATGCTGTTGCCAACGGCGTCGCCGAGTCGCGCAACGGAGAGGGCCAGCACCTGGCGATTGACGCCGGCGGAGCGGCTTAGGCGATCGAGCACGCGAGAGATTGCCTCCTTCGGTGGTGGCTCGGACGGGGCGCACACTTGCAGGCCGGGTCCGTGGCGCCGTCGGGCCAACGAGGGGACGCTAGCACGGTCGCGGGAGGGCTGGCGTCGGATGGCGCAAGGCAGGCCTTTGACATGCGCCATCGGGAAGAGTATGCTTTTTTCGGCTCGCCTAACAATAGCGTTCGGTGAGCCGAGAAGGTGTCGGCGGCGCGCCGCACGTTGCGGCCACTGGAGCCAGTGCGGACGCCGTTGTGTTTGGGTTGCACGGTCGCCGCGACACCGACGGCAGAACATTGGAGAGGCAGGTACGCGAACGTGGGCGCTGAGCCGCTGGGCGAAGCCGAGCACCTGGCAGGGGAGGAGCGCTCCTTGGATGGGCGCGTCAACCAGCGGGCGCAGCAGGTGCTGGCGACGCGGGGGCGATGGACGCGTCCTGCGCGGCTATTGCCGTTCCTTGGCCCGGCCTTCATCGCCTCCGTGGCCTACATCGATCCCGGGAACTACGCGACGAACATCCAGGGTGGCGCCGAGTTCGGCTATCGCCTGTTGTGGGTGGTGCTTTGGGCGAACATCATGGCCATGCTGATCCAGACGCTGTCGGCCAAGCTCGGTATCGCCACCGGCAAGAACCTGCCGGAGCTCATCCGCGAGCGCTATCCCAGGCCGATGGTTTGGTTCTACTGGGTCCAGGCCGAGCTGGTAGCCATGGCCACGGACCTTGCGGAGTTCCTCGGCGCCGCGTTGGGCTTCCACCTCCTGCTGGGTATCCCGCTGGTTTGGGGGGCGGTGCTGGCGGCGATCACGACCTTCGCCATCCTCGTCGTGGAAGGCTACGGCTTCCGTCCGCTCGAAGCGGTCATCATCGTGCTCGTCGGTGTCATCGCCCTGGCCTACGTGCTGGAGATCGTCTTCAGCCGGCCCGAGGTGGGTCCGGTGGCGACCGGCCTGCTGCTGCCCAGCTTCCATGGCAGCCAGAGCGTGTACCTTGCGACCGGGATTCTCGGGGCCACGGTCATGCCGCACGTGATCTACCTGCACTCGGCGCTCACGCAGCGCCGCATCGCGCCCAGATCGGTCGCGCAGGCCAAGCGTATCTACCGCTACACCAAGCTCGACGTCATCATCGCCATGGGCATCGCCGGCTTCGTCAACATGGCCATGCTGGCCATGTCCGCGGCCACCTTCCACTTCACCGGCAATCAGTCCGTCGCCGACATCACTACCGCCTACCGGACGCTCACGCCGCTGCTGGGGGCGGCCGCTAGCACGGTGTTCGCCATCTCGTTGCTGGCGAGTGGCATCTCCTCGTCGGTGGTAGGCACGATGGCGGGACAGACCGTGATGCAGGGCTTGGTGGGCTTCACCATTCCTGTGTGGGTGCGGCGCCTGGTCACGCTGCTGCCCTCGTTCGTGGTGGTCCTGCTGGGCCTCGACCCGACCGCCATCCTGGTGCTCAGCCAGGTCGTGCTCAGCTTCGGCATCGCGCTCGCGCTGGTGCCGCTGCTGCTCTTCCTGCAGAACCGTGCCGTGGTCGGCGAGTTCGTCAACGGCCGGCTCACGCGCCTGGCGAGCTGGGCGGTGGCGGGCCTGATCGTCGTGTTGAACGTCTACCTTCTGACCACCCTCGCCTGACCCGGTTCAGGCGCGGGCCGCGACCGCTTGACGCCCGCCGGTGGCGGGAGCGGCGCACGGTGACGGCTGCGCTCCAGGAAGCGGCGCCGCCAGGCCACGCAATCGTCATAGCTGTCGAGAAGCTCGGCGAAACCGCCGGTCACGATCCACGCGACGGCGTCCTCGGGAAGCTCGAGCACCAGCACGCGTCGCGACCACTCGATGCGCGACACGCAGCCGTACTCGAACAGGATCTGCGTCAGGTTCCGTATGCGCGCTCGCTCCGCGCCGCTGCGTATCTCGGCCTCGGTGGCGTACACCATGACGTGTCACCTCCAGGTCCGGCAGGTCCGGCAAGTGTTCGGGCAATCGGGTGGTGGGAACAGCGCGCAACGCGGGCACGTGGACAGTCCGGTCGAATCACGCCGACGCCAGGCCCGCTTCCAGCATAGCGCCCGCCGAGACTCGACGGCACGGGTTCGGGCTGGCAGCCGACGGTTGGCCAGCGGGGCACGATGGGGGCGGTCACCCGAACGGGCGTCCATGCGCGCGCCTGGCCGTGCCGGGCTGGCGCGGCTACTTGCTCAGGTACTCCCGCAGCCGCGTAATGGCATCGTTGCTTCCGATCATGACGATGCGATCGCCGCGCTGAAGGGTGTAATCGGCTCTGGGGCTGATCTCCAGATGGCCGCCGCGATTGACGGCGATCACCTGGACGCCGAAGCGGTTGGGCAGCCTGAGCTCGGACAGCTTGCCGCATAGAGCCGTCTCCGCCTCGATCTCCACGACGCCGTGGTTCTCGCCGAGCTTGAAAGCGTCCACGATGCTTGGCGTCGCCAGTTGCCGCGCAAGGCGCACGCCCATGTCGTGCTCCGGTCGAACGACCTCGTCCGCGCCGACCTTGTCGAGCACCCGCGCGGCGAGCAGGCTGACGCCCTTGCTGATCACGCGCGCGGCACCCGCGCTCTTGGCTGCCACCGTTGCCAGGATGTTCGCCTCCAGGTTGTCGCCGATGGCAACGATCACGGCATCGAAGTTGCTGCAGCCGAGCTTGCGGAGGGTGTCCTCGTCGGTGCCATCCACGATCGCGGTGTGCGTTACCTGATTCATGATCGTCTCGATGGCCCGCTCGTCCTTGTCGATGACCACCACCTCATGGCCGAGCTGATAGAGGGTGGTCGCCAGCGCAGAGCCGAAGCGTCCAGCGCCGATCACCATGAACTGACGTTCCTTCATCCAAGCTCCTCGGTCGCCAGCAGCGCTCCGCTAGCCAATGACGACATCGTCCTCAGGGTACTTGATGCGCCGCTCGGGCTGGCGTTCCATCAACGCCAATGCCAGGGTCAGAGGACCCAGCCGACCCAGGTACATCAGGACGATGATGATGAACTTCCCGGCCGAGCTCAGGCTCGGCGTGATGCCCGTGGACAGACCGACCGTGCCGAATGCGGAGACGCTCTCGAAGCCCACCTGCAGTAGGCTCTTTCCCGGATCGGTAAGCGTGAGTGCGGTCACGGCGGCGCCCACCAGCAGCATGCCCAGTAGGGCGATGGCACCTGCCTTCACGGCCGTCCCTGCGGCGATACGACGTTCGAAGAGCGTGAGCTCGCCGTGCCCGCGGCTGACGCTCCAGGCGCTTCCAACCAGCACCAGAAAGGTCACCGTCTTGATGCCGCCGGCCGTGGAGCCCGGGTTCCCGCCGACGAACATCAGGAGCATGGTGAACAGCTGCGTCGCGGGTCGCAGCTGGCTGATGGAGAGCGTGTTGAAGCCGGCCGTGCGAGGTGTCACGGACTGAAACAGCGCCGCCATCAGCTTGTCGGGGAAGGAGAGTGGTGCCAGCGTGGCGGGGTTGGTCCACTCGAAGCCCAGCACGACCAGGGCGCCGATGACGATCAGCGCCGCGGTTCCCGTCAGGACCACCTTGCTGTGTAGCGTCAATGGCGCGCGCCGGCCATCGCGGAAATGGGAGGCGACGTTGAGGATGACCATGAACCCGAGCCCGCCAAGGATGATCAGCAGCATGATGGTGACGTTCACGATCGGGTCGCGAACGAAGCGCACGAGGCTGTCACTGTAGAAGCCGAAGCCCGCATTGTTGAACGCGCTGATGCTGTGGAACACGGCGTAGAAAGCCCCTCGCCCCATGCCTTCCAGCCGCGCGAACGGCAGGTAGAGCACGAGAGCGCCCACGAGCTCCACGCCGAAGACGACCATGAAGATGCGCCGCACGAGCTTGACGACGCCGCCGACCTGGCCGATGTTGACCTGCGCCTGGAGGCCGAGGCGCTCCCGGAAGCCGATGCGCCGGCCGCTCGCCAGCGCCACCAGCGTGCCGAGCGTGAGGATGCCCAGCCCGCCTGCCTGGATCAGAAGCATGATCACGACTTTGCCGAAGACGCTGAACGCGGTACCTGTCGCCACGACGACGAGCCCCGTGACACACACCGCACTGGTGGCCGTGAACAGGGCGTTCAGGAGACCTGCCTGGTGGCCGGGTGCGTGGGAGGCCGGCAGCGCCAGCAGCCCGGCTCCCAGCGCGATCGTGATCGCGAATGAGAGAGCGATCAACTGTGCGGGG
>CAYOXR010000401.1:0-3874 GCA_964407955.1 uncultured bacterium
CCTCACCGACGTCGACGGCAACCGCTACATCGACATGGTCGGCTCGTGGGGGCCGCTGCTGCTGGGACACGCTCACCCGCGCGTTATCGCCGCCATCGAAGCGGCACTGCCGGCGGGCACCTCGTTCGGCGCTCCGCTCGAGTCCGAGGTGACGCTCGCCGAGGCGCTGCTGTCACGGGTCCCGGCTGCCGACGCGGTGCGCTTCGTCAACTCCGGCACCGAAGCGACGATGAGCGCCATCCGTGTCGCTCGCGGTGCCACCGGCCGCGAGCTGATGGTCAAGTTCGCCGGCAACTACCACGGCCACGCCGACGGCCTGCTGGTCGCCGCCGGCTCGGGGGCGCTCACCACCGGCGTGCCATCGAGCGCGGGCGTGCCCGCGGCGACCGCCAGTGCCACGCTGGTGGCTCGCTACAACGATGCCGAGGGCTTGCGCCGCCTCTTCGACCAGCATGGGGCGCGCATCGCCGCCGTCATCGTGGAGCCGGTGGCGGGCAACATGGGGGTCGTACCGCCCGAACCGGGTTTCCTGCAGGCGTTGCAGGACGTACCTCGGCAGCACGGCGCGGCGTTGATCGTCGATGAGGTGATGACGGGCTTCCGCGTCGCGCGGGGCGGTGCGGTGGAACGCTACGCCCTCGACCCCGACCTGATCACCTGGGGCAAGGTGATCGGCGGCGGGCTCCCGGTCGGCGCGTACGGCGGCAAGACGGCGTTCATGGAGCAGGTGTCACCGCTGGGCCCCGTGTATCAGGCAGGAACGCTGTCCGGCAACCCGCTGGCGATGGCCGCCGGGTCGGCGATGCTCGACGCCGTGGACGAGGCAGGCGACGTCTACGCGGTGCTCGAGACGCGCGGCCAGGCGCTCGAGGCGGGGCTCGCCGAGGCCGCGGCCAACGCCGGCGTGGCCGTCCGCGTGAACCGGGTGGGCTCGATGCTGACGGTGTTCTTCTGCCGCGGCGAGGTCCGCGACTTCGACACCGCCGCGGCGTGCGACCTGAGTGCGTTCGCGCGCTGGTTCCACGGCCTGCTCGCGCGCGGCGTGTGGTGGCCGCCGAGCCAGTTCGAGTCGGCCTTCCTCTCCTACGCGCATCGGGCGAGCGACGTGGACGCCGTCGTCACGGCGGCGGCCGGCGCCTTCGCCGACGTCGCGGCAGGGGCCGGCTGAGGTGCCGCTGCCGCCCGGCGGCGACACCATCGCCGCCATCGCCACCGCGCCCGGCATGGCGGCCATCGGCGTCGTGCGCGTGTCCGGGCCCGACGCCTACGCGGTGGCCGACCGCCTGTTCCGGCCGCGGCGCGGGCCGCCGCCCAGCCGCCGACCGGCGGGGCGCGTGCTGCTCGGCCGGGTGGTGGACACGCGCGAGACGGGCGCGGAGGAGGCGGTGGACGAGGCGCTGTTGCTGACCTTCCGCGCCCCCGACTCCTACACCGGGCAGGATCTCGTCGAGGTCCAGACGCACGGTGGCCCCGCCGTGCTGCGCAAGGTGCTCGACCTTTGCCTGGCCGCCGGCGCACGGCCCGCCGGGCCCGGCGAGTACACGCTGCGGGCCTTCCTTTCGGGACGCATCGACCTGGCCCAGGCCGAGAGCGTGCAGGCCATGGTGGAAGCGCAGACCGACGGTGCCCGCCGCAACGCCGCCACGGGCCTGTTCAGGACCCTGGGCAGCAGTCTCGATGCCATCCAGACCGAGGTGACGAACGCCTACGCGGCCCTGCAAGCCAGCCTCGACTACCCCGACGAGGGCGTCCCCGACGCCGAGCTCGAGGACCCCCTGCGCCGCGCCCTGGCGCGCGTCGAGGCGTTGCTCGCCACCGCCGAGGCGGGGCGGATCAGCCGCCACGGTGCGCGCTTGGCGCTCGTCGGGATGCCCAACGCCGGCAAGTCGAGCCTGCTCAACGCGCTCCTCGGCTTCGAGCGATCCATCGTGGGTCCCGCCCCGGGCACGACCCGCGACTACCTCGAGGCGCCGCTGTCGCTCGGTGGCGTCCCGCTCACGGCGATCGACACGGCCGGCATCCGCCGTGCCGCCGACAGCGTGGAGGCCTCGGGCGTCGCTCTCGCCCGCCGCATCGCAGACAGTGCCGACCTGTGCGTGATCCTCCTCGACCGCTCCGTGCCGCTCGACCGCGAGGCGCTGGCCCTGCTCGAGGCGCTGCCGCCCGAGCGGGCCCTGGCGGTGGCCAGCAAGGCGGATCTGCCCGCCGCCTGGGCAGAAAGCGTGTTGGCGCCGGCGCCGCTGCCCGTATCGGCCCTCGACGGCCGGGGCCTGGATGAGCTCAAGGACGCCATTCGCCACCGCCTGCTGGGTAGCGCAGAGGGCGCCGAGCTGTGGATCACCAGCGAGCGCCAGGCGCACGCCCTGGAGGCCGCCCGTCGACACCTGCTGGCCGCCCTCGCCGCCGCCGCCGACGTGGCTTCCCTCGAGCTTCAGGACGCCCTCGACGCGCTCGCCCGCGTCACGGGGCGCGGCAACATCCCGGAAGAGACCCTGGCGAGCATCTTCGCGAACTTCTGCGTGGGCAAGTGACGCCGGGCCCCGGCTACACCCAGGCGGCCTCGACTTCGCGTGCGGCCGCTCTGACGGCGGCTGGGAAACTCGCCATGACGCCCTCCAGGACGTTGCGCGCCGTGAACTCGATCATGCGCAGCAGCGCGCGACCGCCCCATTTCTCGGGCGCCGGGAGGGCGAGGTGGATGGTGATGCGGAAGCCGTACTCCACCCGGCAGCCGCTCCCGGCGGGCAACACCCGGGCATCGCCCGAGACCTCGGCCCAGCCGGGTCCACTCGGCGTCAGCGGCAAGCCGGTGAGCCTGGCACCCTCGTAGGTGCAGGTCAGCTCCGAGCGGAAGGGCAGGTCGCGCTGGCCGAACAGGGCCGCGTTCACCGGCAGCGTCGCCGTCACCACATCGGGCTCGCCCCGGATCACCTGCAGATCCGCCAGGAAGGTGGCCTGCGAAAGCGACCTGGGGACGTCGCGCACGAACGCGCGCGCCGGCTCGGCCGGCAGTTCAAGGTCGAGACTGAAACTCACCTCATGCGTCAGGTCCACGCCCTCACCTCTCGGCGGCGCCGCGCAGGCGCGGCCCCACCCACTCGACCCGCAACGCGCTCTCGCGCACGGCGCTCTCGATCTCGCTGTCGCTGGCGGTGCGCAGGCGCGGGAGATCCTGGAACAGGCCCACACTGGACGCCAGGCCCACCCTCACCGTCACCGGGCCCTCGTCGCTGACGCGTCCGATGCGCCACAACAACTGTCCCGCCAGGTCCTCGAGCTGCGCGGCATTGATGCCGCTCTCCTCGAGCGCCTCGCTGAGCCGTTGCTGAACGTGCGCTTCACTCACGGTCAGGCACCACCCTCGTCCCAGCCTACCGCATTCCAGGGCGCGTCGCCGTCTCGCTCGGGCTCGCCCATGTCACCTGGGGCCGGTGGTGCGTGGGCACCCCCCTGCTACTGTTGTGATTGATGGAGGACGCCGTGACGGCGACCTGGTTCGCTGCCGTGGGGGCGCGCCGCGAGCCGTGAGCCGAAGGCGCTCGAGCCTGCTCAGGAACTTCATTGTGGTCTCCGTTCACGTTAACCGGGAGCAGCTACAGTAAACGAGGTTGGGTGGGTTGTGCGGGCCCGCCCTGGACGCGACGATGCGTCACATACAACCGCGACCGAGAGCCGGAACCGGCTTGTCGGAAGGAGGAGGACCTTGCTTCGCAAACGCATTGTCTTGGGCATTGGAACGCTTGCGGTCGCCGTGGGCCTGATGCTGGCCGGCGCCAGCCTGTTCCCCAGAGTGAGCGCCCAGGCTGCTGCAGGTGGCAACAACCAGCAATCGGCACTGCTGCAGGACGAGCAGAACACCGTCAACATCGTCAAG
>CAYOXR010000402.1:0-9337 GCA_964407955.1 uncultured bacterium
GGCCCATCCACAGCGCCTTGGACAGCGGCGGTCGCTCGTAGGGCGCGTGGGGCTCGGCGCTGATCAGCGCGATGGTGCCGTCCGAGTCGACGCTGCGGATGCCTTTGACGGCGGCGTCGGCGCTCTGGCCGCCGCCGACGATCACGTACCGGTAACGCTGCATGGCTGACCTCCTTCGCGTGGCCCCGCGGCCGCGCGACGCCCCGTCGAATACGGTGCCCCATTGTCGTGCGCCGGACACGCGCGGCACGTCGCCCACCCTGCCGGGCCGCCGCGACCTGTCGCCCACGCTGCATCCGTCACACACGCCCTTGCGGAGCCTCACCCACCGGACCCTATACTCGCGTCGTGAGCGCGCGCCCGACCACCACGCACGGCGGGGCCGAGTCGCCCGTCATCGAGGCGCGCGGGCTGGTCAAGCGCTACGGCCGCCGCGCCGCCGTCGACGGCCTGGACCTGCGCGTCGAGGGCGGCGAGATCTTCGGCTTCCTCGGCCCCAACGGCGCCGGCAAGACCACCACGGTGCGCATGCTGCTCGGCCTCGCCCGCCCGAGCGCCGGCAGCGGCCGCGTGCTCGGCCGCCGCCTCGGCGACCCCGAGGCGCGCCGCGCCGTGGGCTACCTGCCCGAGAACGTTCACTTCCCCGCCTGGTTCACCGGGCTGGGCTTCCTGCGCTACCATGGCGCGCTGTACGGGCTGTCGCGGCGGGTGGTGGCCCAGCGGGCCGGAGAGGCGCTCGAGCGTCTGGGGCTGGCCGGCCGCGGCGACGACCACCTTCGCACCTACAGCCACGGCATGCTGCAGCGCCTCGGGCTGGCGCAGGCGCTGCTGGCACGGCCGCGGCTGGTGTTCCTCGACGAGCCCACCTCCGCCCTCGACCCGCGCGGGCGCCGGGACGTGCGCGAGCTCCTCGACGAGCTGCGCCGCGACGGCACCACGGTGTTCCTCAACTCGCACCTGCTGAGCGAGGTGGAGCGCACCTGCGACCGGGTGGCGGTGGTGGCCAACGGCAAGACCCGCTACGTCGGCCCAACGAATCCCGACGCCGACGCGACGCGCGAGCTCGACGTGCGCGTGTCGGACCTCCCCGTCGATGTCGCCGGCACGCTCGCCGGGCTCGCACGGGTCAAGCGCGCCGACGGCGACCTGCTGCGGCTCGAGCTGCTCCACCCCGACGCCGCCCCCACCATCGCCCGGCGTCTCGTCGACGCCGGTGCACGGCTACACGAGCTGAGGCCGGTGCGCCGCGAGCTCGAGGACCTGTTCCTGGAGCTGACCGGGGCGCCGGCCACGGGGGACGGGGTCGGCGCGTCCGGGGGCGGGACCGGACCCGACACGCCCGCCCCCGGGCTCACGGCCCGCCGGGGCGACCTCGGTCGCCTGGCCGAGGCCGACGGCCAGACCAACCTCAATCGCCAGACCAGGCGCGGCCGCCAGGCCGAGCCCGGCGACCATCAGGCCAGCCCGGACGGCCAGGCCCAGCTCGCCGGGCACGCCGAGGACGACGACCAGGCCGGACCTGACGGCCAAGCCGAGCCCGGCGACCAAGCCGAGCCCGACCGCGACGCCGACGCGGCTCCCGGCAACGCCCGCACTCACCGCGAGGTGACGCCATGACCGTGGCGACCGTCGCGGGCGCGACCCTGCGCGAGGCCTGGAACCGGCGGCTGGTGCTGGCACTGGTGATCCTCAGCCTGGTGTTCCTGGGCCTTTACCTGTACGGCGCCCATCTGCTGAACGTGCGCCTCATCGAGCGGGCGCAGCACGTCGGCGCGCGCGGCGGGGCACGTGGCGGCTCGCTCGACCTGGCCCGTCACCAGATGGAGCTCTTCGGGATGTACGTGGTGGACTTCCTGGCGTCGTTCATGGCGATCTTCGCCGGCGTCGCCGCCATCGCCGGCGACCTCGAGGACCACAGCCTCCAGCTGGTGCTCGCCAAGCCCGTCAGGCGCTGGCAGGTGGTGGCCGGCAAGGCCATCGGGAGCGGCCTGGTCAGCGTGCTCTACGCCACGGTCCTGTCCCTGGTGCTGCTCGGCTGCAGCCGGCTGGTGCTGGGCGCCGGCCCACCGGGCGTGATCCCGGGCATCCTGTTGATGGACCTCGGCGTGCTGGTGCTCTCCGGCCTGACGCTGCTGGCGAGCAGCCTCACCCACACCCTCACCGCCGGCGTGGCGATGGTGATGATCTACGCCGTGGCCTGGACGGGCGGCGTGCTGCATGCCCTCGGCCAGCTCACCAACATCGACGTCCTGGCCACCCTCGGCCGCGACACGCGCCTGGTCGTACCCAGTGACGCCCTCTGGAAGGCCGGGTCTTACTACCTGCAGACTGCCGCGATGCGGGCCCAGGAGGGGCCCAACCCGCTCTTCGGCGTCACCGCTCCCGACGCCGGGTTCCTGATCTACGCCGGCCTCTACGCACTGGCGACGTTCGCGCTTGCCGGGCTGGTGTTCCAGCGGCGCGACCTGTAGGCCCGAGAGCCACCGCAGCCGGGCCGGCGGCCACCTTCCGAAGCGGCCCGGCGCGCATGCCTCGTTGTCGGGGCGCGGCGCCGAGGGCGGGGTCCGGGGGGGGTATCGAGTCGCCTAGTGATGGATGTCAAGCCTCGTTGTCGTGGCGCGGCGCCGAGGGCGGCGTCAAGGGGGGGTATCGAGTCGCCTAGTGATGGATGTCAAGCCTGGCTGCCGGGTGCGGATGGCCGCCACGTGCGAGTGCCTGACCCGTGCAGATGGCTGCCATGTGCGGCTAGCTGCCGAGCGCGACCGACCGCAGAGCGCAACGGACCCCCACGTACGAATGCCTGCCACGTGGAGATGCCTGCGACGTCCGGCTGGCTGCCGCGCGCCTCCGCCCGCAGAGCGCCACCGCCGGCCAGGCGCGATTGGCCGCCGAGCGCGATTGGCCGCCGAGCGCGACGGACCGCAGAGCGCCTCCGCCCGCCGCGCGCCACCGCCCGCCAGGCGCGATTGGCCGCCGGGCGCGATTGGTCGCCGAGCGCGAACGCGCGCCCGGCCTTCGGCAGCCCGGCCAGGCCAAGCTGAAAACCACGCTTGACCTTCATCACTAGGCGTTCCGAACCCCCCTCCCCTCCTCCCAGCCCCACACAGGAAGTCACGCTTGACGTCCGCCGCGGGCAAACGGCCCGGCCTGCCGGCAGCGCCGCGCGCCGTCACGCACGCGCATAGGACGTTTGCCTCTTCCCCGCCTCCCGCCGGGCTGCTAGTGGTGGCTTGATCCACACAGCCGCACACGTCGGCGCCAACGAGGAGAGCCCGGAAGGAGGGCACGATGGAAAGCTCGGTGACGCTACGCGAGGAGCCCACGAGGACGGTGGCCTACCTGTCACGCCAGGGGCCGTACCCGCAGATCCCGGAAGCCCTCGGGATACTGATGCGCCACGTCCAGGACCACCGCTACTCCCTCAAGGGACCGCCCGTCGCCGTGTTCTACACCGACCCCAAGAGCGTTCCGGCGGACCAGGCTCGCTGGGAGGTGCGAGCGCCGATCGGCCCACACGACGAAAGCGAGCCCGGCCCAGACGGAGTCGGCGTCAAGACCCTGGGCGCGCGCACGCTCGCGGTGCTGGTGCACATCGGACCCTACGATTCTGTCGCGCAGAGCTACGAGAACGTCCAGGACTGGATCGAGGACCACGGCTACTCGCTGATCGGGCCGCTGGAAGAGGCCTACCTGAGCGGGCCGGACATGCCGCCCGACAAGGTCCGCACCGAGATCCGCTTCCCAGTCGCGCTCGAGCCCGTGGCCTTCGGCGCCTGACCGGCGCCCCGCACCCGGTCCGCACCCGGCCCGCACCCGGCCCGGCGCCCGACCCGCGGCCGGCACGCACCCGACCCGCGGCCGGCACGCACCTGCCATGCGCCAGAGCGCCGTCCTGGACCCGGGCCCAGCGGCCGGCCGGCGCTAGATCTCCACCTGGATGCCGAGCTCCACCACCCGGTCGGGCGGGATGTGGAAGAAGGCGGTGGCGCTGCGGGCGTTGCGCGACATCACCGCGAACAGCCGCTCGCGCCACAGCGCCATGCCCGGAAGCTTGGTCGGCAGCAGCGTCTCGCGGCCGAGGAAGTAGCTCGTGCTGTCGGCCTCGATGGGGCGGTCGCCGACCTCCAGCACGGCGATGTCGCGCGGCACCCGGGCCGTCTGCATGAAGCCGTAGTGCAGCACCACCTGGTAGAAGCCGCGGCCGAGGTCCGTGATGCTCGGGCGGTCCTCGGTGGCGATGCGCGGCACGTCCTCGGTGCGCACCGACAGGAACATCACGCGGTCGTGCAGCACGCGGTTGTGGCGGAGGTTGTGGACGAACGCCGGCGGCGTGGTCTCGGGGTCGCCGGTCATGTAGATGGCGGTGCCTTCGACGCGCGCGTACAGGCTGGTGTCGAGCTCGGCCAGCAGCCGCTCGAGCGGTTGGGCGGTGGAGCGCAGCCGCTCGCCGACGATCTGGCGGCCGCGCCGCCAGGTGGTCATCAGCGTGAACACGCCTGCCGCCACCACCAGCGGGAACCAGCCGCCGTCGGGGACCTTGAACAGGTTGGCCCCGAAGAACGACAGGTCGATCAGGAACAGCGTGCCGGCCAGCAGCGAGGCCTTCCACAGCTTCCAGCCCCACAGCTGCGTGGCGACGACGAACAGCAGCAGGGTCGTGATGACCATGGTCATGGTGACCGCCACACCGTACGCGGCCGCCAGGTGGGTGGAGGTGCGGAAGCCGAGCACCAGGCCCACACAGGCGATCATCAGCATCCAGTTGATGCTGGCTACGTACACCTGCCCCATCTCCGTGGCCGAGGTGTGACGGATGTCGAGGCGCGGCAGGAAGCCGAGCTGCACGCTCTGCATCGCCAGCGAGAAGGCGCCGGAGATGAGCGCCTGCGAGGCGATGACGGTGGCGAGCGTGGCCACGAACACCACCGGGTACAGCGCCCACGCCGGCGCCATCTGGTAGAAGGGGTTGCTCACGGCCGCCGGATGGCGCAGCACCAGCGCGCCCTGCCCGAAGTAGTTGAGCAGCAGCCCGGGCAGCACCACCGCGAACCACGCCAGCCGGATGGGCCGCCGGCCGAAGTGTCCCATGTCGGCGTACAGCGCCTCGCCGCCCGTCACCACCAGGAACACGCTGCCCAGCACGAGGAAGCCCTGACCGCCGTTGCGCACGAAGAAGGCGACGCCCTGAAGCGGATCGAGCGCCCACAGCACGCGCGGGTCGCGCACGATCTGCGACACCCCCAGCACCGCCAGCATGACGAACCACAGCAGCGTCACCGGGCCGAACACGCGTCCCACCCCGCCGGTGCCGCGGCGCTGGATCAGGAACAGCCCGACCAGGATGGCGATGGTGATGGGAATGACGAAGGGCGTCAGCGCCGGCGTCGCCACCTCCAGCCCCTGCACCGCGCTCAGCACCGAGATGGCGGGCGTGATCATGCCGTCGCCGTAGAGTAGCGCCGTGCCGAACAGGCCCAGCAGGAGCAGCAGCCACACCCGGCGGCGGCGCGGGCCATGCGCCGGCGCCACCAGCGAGGTGAGCGCCAGGATGCCGCCCTCGCCGTTGTTGTCGGCGCGCATGACGAAGATCAAATACTTGACGCTGATGATGATCACCAGCGACCAGAAGATCAGCGACAGCACGCCCAGCACGTTCTCCGGTGAGGAGGACACGCGGTGAAGGAACGACTCGCGCAGGGCGTAGAGCGGGCTCGTGCCGATGTCGCCGTACACGACCCCGAGCGCGGCCAGCGACAGGCCCGCCAAGCGGCGGCCGCGGGGCGGCGCCTTCCGCCCTCGGCCCGCTCCAGCACGGTCGTCACGGTGGCCGCGCTGGCCGCGCTGGCCGCGTTGGTCGCGTTGGTCGCGTTGGTCGGCTTCCGGCACCCGGTGATTATAGGTGCGCGCTGCGGGCTGAATGTGCGCGCCGATGCCCCGCCGGCGCAGAGCGATTGCGGCCAGTAGGCGCGCGGCCAGTAGGCGCGTGAAGGAAGCGCACGGAGAAAGCGCACGGAGAAAGGGCGTGAAAAAAGAACGCGGAGAAAGCACCATGAGGCTCGCCTTTCGCCGGCCCCAGGTGGTAGAATTCGGGCCGCTTCGTGCGCGGCCCGCGCCGCGCCGGCGGAGGCTGCCATGCGTGGTCGTGCGGTTCTTGGTCGTGCGGTTCTGGGTCGTGAGGTCCTCAGCCGAATCGTGCGCATGCGCGGCGCGTGGGACGCGGAGCGGCTGCAAGCGGCGCTGAATGTGGTGGGCGGCGTTGCCTTCCTCGCCGGAAGCCTGTTGTTCCTCGACCGCTCCCTGATGCGGCTCGGCATCGGCTTGTTCGTGCTGGGCAGCTTCGCTATGGCGGTCGGCGCCGTCGCCGTGTGGCGGCAGCGCTACGCGGCGCCGCGCCGGCCGGCGGCCGGCACGGGAGCCGCCGACCCCGATGCGGCCGCGGCGACGCGGGCCGGCGGGCAAGCCGTGGACGAACCGCTCTGAGCCCGCGCGGGGTGCCAGGCCGTATCATGGCCGCGCCGAGCGCGGTGGCTGCCGACGTGCCTTGCGTCTTCTCCCGATGCGCCGCGCCTCGATGCGCCCTGCTGTGAAGCACGCCGCGCGAGAGCGGAGGGGTAGGCATGCAGACACCCAGCGGGATCGATCCCTGGCAGTGGTGGCGATCGCTGCCGCCGCAACAGCGGCTGCTGACGGGTGCCGTGCAACTCGTGCTCGGGCTCGCCGTGACCTTCTTCGGCTACCGGCTCTTCCGAACCTTCCTGGCGCTGACCGGCTTCGTGGCCGGCGCATCGCTCGGCTTGAGCGTAGGCTCGGTCGGCAACATGGCCTACACGGCCTGGCTGCTGGCGATCGCGTTCGGGCTGGTGGGGGCGCTGCTGTTGTGGGCGCTGTTCCGCATCGGCGCGCTGCTGGCCGGCGCGGTGCTCGGCGTGGCGGTCGCCGGCGCGGCGGCCGCTGCCATCCCGGGTGCCGCCGCCACCGAGTGGCAGTGGCTGTTCCTGCTGGTGGGCCTGGTCGTGGGCGCGATCCTCGGATGGCGCCTGCAGCGCCCGCTCATCATCGTCGTCACGGCGCTGTCCGGCGCGTGGGCATCGCTGGTGGGGCTGGCGATGCTCATCGGCCACAACGCGCCCGGCTCGGCCGTTCCCGCCGCGCTCGGCGCGGGGCTGTTCACGCCGGGCCTGCCGCAGGTGTGGGCAGGCGGCGGTGGCGTGTGGTTGCTGGGCACGCTGGTGCTGGCCGCCCTCGGCATCTCCTTCCAGTGGTACGACACCACCCGCCGGCGCTGGCGCTGAGCGGCGGCGACGGCGCTCGCGCTGGCGTCGATCGACGGTTCTGGCGCCGGCCCCGATCGACGGCGCACGCGGGGTGGGCGCGCAGCCGGGCGTCGCCCGGAGTAGGCTTGCGCTGAAAGGGCGTGAGCGGGTGCTTCGACCGACCGATCACCTGCACCACTTGAGCGAGTTCCTCCACCACAAGCGCTGGGTGTGGGTGGAGGGACGCGCCCTCGGCGTGCCGGTCTGGAACCTCGTCACGCACGACCTCTCGAAGCTTCTCCCGGACGAGTGGCTGGCATCGGTGCGCTTCGCCAGGGGCCAGCGGGCGCTATCGCCCACGGGCAAGGACGCCTCGCGCCGGGCGCTCGAGCGTCACCACCGGCGCAACCGCCATCACCCCCAGGCCTGGCTCGTTGCTGGTGAGCCGGCGCCCATGAGCGACGCCTGCCGGCGCGAGATGCTGGCCGACTGGCGCGCCGTGGGGCATCGCCAAGAGAGCATGTCGACGCGCGCCTGGTACGTCGCCAACCGCCACCGGCTGCCGCTGCACCCGGAGACGCGCGCCTGGGTGGAGCGCGAGCTGCGGGTCGTGGACGAGGAAGCGTCGGAGTAGAAGACGACCGCCCGTTCGCGGGTCCACCCGCCCCGGGCTGACAGCCGAACGGCTCCGCACGGCATTGCCCGGCTCCCCTTACCATCACGCTTCTTAGACGGCCTCGTTGCTACATGGTTATCGAGGTGGGGATGGCGTAGGCGGTGACGAGCGCGTCCCAAGCACGCTCTGCGCCAGACCGGGAGCGGCATGGCTCGGCCGGTAAGATCTACGCCTCGCGTTGCTGGATCTGCGTTCGAGCAGCGGCAGGCAGCGCCCCCGCTGGTGCCGCTTCAGCGGTTGCCACCGGTCAAGGGCGCGCGCCGTGACGGCTGGCCCGCACCCAACCGACCGGCGACGCCGCCTCGCCCCCCGCCTCACCACACGCGTGGAGTCAGAGGCGCGGCCGCTGGCCGATTTGTCGACGTCAAGATGGGTCTTCCAGGGCGGGGCGGCAAGGGGCGACTTCAACGCAGTAGGGGATGAATGTCAAGCCCGGCTTGCCACGGCACAGGCAGGGGTGGCGAGGGGGGTCCGCAACGCAGTAGGGGATGAATGTCAAGCCCGGCTTGCCCGAGAGGACGAGCGAACTTGGGCGCCCGAGCGGCAACGGCCCGGTGAACGACCGACGGCCTTTCGCGTGTATCTGTCGGCCAGGGGCCCAGGCGAGGCTTGCGCGGCCGGCCGCCGCGCACTCCTGGCGGGCTCGCCGGCGCCTCGCCGTGTCCACGCCGCCTCCTCGCCGCGTCAACGCCGCGTCACCGCCGCGTCCCATTGCATCCTCCTCGCGGGCTCGCCGGGCCCTCGACGGAGGCTCGAGCCGACCGCGAGCCGACCGCGAGCCGGGCCGATCTGCGAAAGCACGGCTTTACCTTCGATGCAAGGGGTCTCGCGCACCCCCTGAAGCCCCCCAAACGCCCAGCCCCGCACACGGCCCAGCCCCGCACACGGCCCATCGCCAAGCCGACCACTCGGCCCAACGTTCAGCTCAACGCGCGGCGGCCTGGTAGCGCAGCACCCGTACGGACTCGACCGTGATGAGACCGCCTCCCCCCAGCATCCCTTCGAGGCGCTCGATGAGAGCGGAAACGCGCGCCTCCTCGTCGACCACCTCGATCACGACCGGCAGGTCGTGGGAGACGCGCCACAGCTCGGGCCGGTGGATGACGCTGTTCGCGCCGTAGCCCATGGAGCCGTGCAGCACGGTGGCGCCGGCCAACCCCAGCTCGCGGGCCGTCTCGACCACGACGCGGAAGGCCGGCCTGCCGTCGATGCGGTCGCCCTCGCCCAGGAAGATGCGCAGCAGGCGGCCGGTGCGGGGCTCCTCGCCGAGGTTGACGGAGGCCGTCATGAACGAGTTCAGCCTAGCACCGGCCGGGCGCGGGCCCAGGGTCGCTACGCCGGGGTCGGGCCCGGCACAACGTCAGCCGGGTGGTGCCCGGCGCCTGCCGAACCCGACACGGCCGCGACC
>CAYOXR010000403.1:0-1965 GCA_964407955.1 uncultured bacterium
GGGAGGTGCTACGATGCCTCTCGCAAGGAGGAGCATGACGAAGGACAGCGTGAGACCTTGACTGCCGCGCTCTTTTCATGGAAGCGCGTCATCCCGATTCGCAGCAGGTCTGGTGGTGGACACCCCGGCCAGACCGCTCACAGGTCACGCGCGGTGCGTTGGACAGAGTAGAGTCGGAAGGGTCGCGGTCACCGGAAGGGGGCACCATGAAACTGCTGCGTGCTGCTCAGGGACAGCCCGTTCTCGTTAGCCTGAGCACGATCAAACCCGACAAGCGCGACGACTTCAGGCGCTACATCGACGAGGTCAAGGCGCCCGTCGTTCGCGCCACCAGCCCCGAGGCTCATGCTTCGGTCCGCCTCCTCGAGCCGTCACAGCCCAACCCCGACGGCACCTGGACCTTTGTGTGGATCATGAATCCCGTGGTCGAGGGAGAGGACTACGAGATGGAGCCCATGTACGAGGCCTTCTACGGACCAGAGCACGCGCAAGAGCGGCTGCGCGAGTGGGACGAGTGCCACGCCTGCGACCAGGTCTGCTACGAGCTCGTGCAGTCGACCTGGTGAGTGTCATTGGGCCTGTCCAACAAGCGCATCGCGCAGAACGCCAGTTGGTGTGCCGCACGGCGGCAGGCCGGCCGCGTCTGCTCATGCGCGGTGGGGTTGCCCCGTTCTGACAGACACATTCGTTACGCTGCCTGAGCGTCGCCCAGACCGCTGCGTCTTGCTTCGTAGTCTACCGGCGTGAGGTAGTCCAGCGAGGAGTGCATCCGCTGGCGGTTGTAGAACACCTCGACGTACTCGAAGATGGCGCGTTTCGCAGCGCCTCGGGTCGGCCAGACGCCGCGGTAGAGGAGCTCCTCTTTCAGCGTCGAGAAGAAGCTCTCGGCGACGGCGTTGTCCCAGCACTGCCCCGGGCGCGAGAGCGACTGCGCGATCTTGTGTCGCGCCAGCAGCTTGCGGAAGTCACCCGAGGTGTATTGGCAGCCGCGATCGGTATGGAAGATGAGTCCCTCCTTCGGCCGGCGCCTCGCGACGGCCATCTCGAGCGCGTCGCTGACCAGGCTGGTCCGCAGGTGGTCGGCCATCGCAAGGCCGACGACGCGCCGGCTGGCGAGGTCGATCACCGTGGCCACGTAAGCCCAGCCCTCCCAGGTGCGCACGTAGGAGACGTCGCCGCACCAGACGCTGTCGATCTCGTGCGCTGTGGGGGCGAAGTTGCGCCTGAGGAGGTCGGCCGCCTTCCTGGCGGCGGGGTCGGGGGTCGTGGTGCGCTTCGTGCGCCGACGGGCACGGCCTGCGAGGCCGCGGCGGGCCATGAGCCGGGCGACGCGCTTGCGGGAGGTGCGCAGGCCACGGGCGCGCAGCGCCCGCGTGATGCGCGGCGCGCCGTAGGTGCCGCGCGAGGCCTTGTGGGCGGCGAGGATCTCGGTGAGCAACTCCTCGTCCTCGAGTGCGCGTGCGCTTGGGGCGGCGGACGACCAGCGATAGTAGGCGGCGCGGGAGACTCTGAGCAGCAGGCACGCCCGACGGACGCACCTCTGGCTGACCTTCTCCGCCTCGATGAACGGGTAGACGTTCACCGGGTCTCCCTGGCGAAGAAAGCCGTCGCACGGCGGAGGATGTCGCGCTCCTCGCGCAGCACCCGGTTCTCCTTGCGCAGGCGGCTGAGCTCCTCGCGCTCGTCCGTGGTCAGCCAGTCGCGGCGTCCTGCGTCGATCTCCGCCTGACTCACCCAGCGGCGCACCGAGGACTCGGTGAGGTCAAGGTCACGGGCGACCTCGGCCATCGACTTCTCGCTGCCGCGGCAGAGGGCCACGACCTCGGCCTTGTACTGCTCGGTGAACGACCGACGTGGTCGTCGTCCCTGCTCCGTGCTTGCCATGCTTCGACATCCTTTCTGGGCACTGACGCCCTATCTTGGATGTCTGCCAGAACGGGTCAAGCCCAGCCTCCTCGCGGGCCG
>CAYOXR010000404.1:0-6521 GCA_964407955.1 uncultured bacterium
CGTGCCATCCTGGACCGTTACCGGGGCCTCCGTGCCACTGCACGAGATCTCCGAGCTCGGGCGCAAGTTATCGGCATTGTGGCCGCGCGTGCCCACCGGCGGCGTGACCACCGTCGGGCAGGAGTAGTAGTAGTCGATGAAGTAGAAGCTCTTGTAGCCGCTGCTGACGTCGTCGTACTGGGCGGCGCCGGAGGACGCGACCGTCAAGACCTTGGAGACCTTGGACTCGAGGACGTTCGTCGCGACCGTCTTGGTTTCCGAGGCGACGCGCGACGTCGTCGTGGAGCGCAGGCTCGAAACCTGCGTGAACGCCAGGGCCGCGAAGGCGATCCCGATCACCGCCAGGGCGATGAGGAGCTCGATGATGGTGAAGCCTTGCCGGCGTCTGTTGCCGCGGTGGGCTGTCATTGCACGGTCGCCTCTCCTGTCGTCGTCACCTGAACGGTGACCGTGTAGCTGCCGCTGGGGTTCGAGAAGGTGACCGCGCCGGCCGGGCTGGTGATCGGGATCCCGCGAGGGTCGAACAGGAACTGCGAGAAGGCGGCGGACGTGATCCGAACCTTGCTGTCGTTGCCCTGCCCCATGACGACCGATTGGATGGCCTCGCCGGGGTCGCACTGGCGGTTGGCATTCTGATCGACGCAGACCTGGTAGGAGCCGTCGCCCGTGGTCGCCACTGTGATGCCGGCGAAGGTGTCGTTCTTCAGAGCCTCGAGGCGGGCGCGCGCGAACTGCCGTGCGAAGCCGTTCGCCGCCTGGTTGACGGCCACGTGGTCGTTGGGGAGAAACACCAGCGCGATGCCCAGGAGGATTGCGAAGATGGCGAGCGTTACCACGAGCTCGATCAACGTGAGGCCGGGGGACGTACGCATCGCCCAAACGCTAACGCGCTCCGGCTCGGTCGGCACCACCATATGGGGGGGACGACGGAGCGGTGTCGCATTCGCCACATGCCTTGACCGACCGCCGGGCAGTTGGGAAGATGGGTCCGATGGGGAGCACGGCACTGTTGAGCGCGGCGTTGCTCGCGGCCGGTCGGCCGGTGAGCGAGCGGGAGCTGTGCGCGCTCCTCGGCGTCAGCCCGGAGGCCCTGGCGCGGCTGGTCGCCGAGCTCGGGCGCACGTTGTCACGCGAAGGGCTGGGACTCGCGGTCGACGAGGTGGCAGGCGGCTACCGCCTCGTGGTCGACCCCGCGCTCACGACGCAACTGGCGGAGCTGCTCGCCCCTCAGCCGCTGCCGCAGCTCTCCAACGCGGCCCTGGAGACCCTGGCGCTGATCGCCTACCGGCAGCCCGTCACGCGGGGCGAGCTCGAGGCGGCGCGCGGAGCCTCCTGCGCGTCCACCCTCGACACGCTGCAGGAGCGCGAGCTGGTCAAGGTGGTGGGCAGGCGTGAGGTCGTGGGCCGCCCGCTGCTGTACGGCACCACGGAACGCTTCCTGCTCGAGTTCGGACTGCGCTCGCTGTTGGAGCTGCCCGATCTCGACGGCCAGCCCGAAGGCTTCCTGCGCGGCTGAGCGGGGACGCGTGCGGCCGCGGCACGCTGCGCGTGGGCGCGGCTCAGCGCTCGGCGGGCTTCCCCACCAGGTAGCGGATGGCCAGTGCGTAGCCGCGAACGCCCAGCCCCACGATGCTGCCCTCACAGGCTGCGGCCGTGACGCTGCGATGGCGGAAGCGCTCGCGCGCATTCACGTTCGACAGGTGGACCTCGAGGACCGGCACGTCGATGGCGGCAACGGCGTCTCGCAGCGCCACCGACGTGTGCGTGAGGCCGCCCGGATTGAGCACCACACCCTGCGCCCCCTCGTCCCTGGCCTGCTGCAGCCAGTCGATGAGCTGACCCTCGTGGTTGCTCTGGAGGCAGCGCACGTCGACGCCGAGCTCGTCGCCGGTAGCCTTGCAGGCGGCCTCCAGATCGGCGAGGGTGGTGGCCCCGTAGACACTGGGCTCGCGCGTGCCGAGGAGGTTCAGGTTGGGTCCGTTGAGCACCAGGATCATGTCTCGAGCTCCTCCTTGAGCGCGCTCCAGGCGCGTTGCTGTTCGACTGTGTCGACGTCGTCGACGATGATGGGGTGGCCGATGCCGTCGAGCAGCACGAAGCGCGGCCGGCCGCTGCGGCTCTTCTTGTCACGAGCCAGGAAGGCCGTCAGCGCGTCGAACGACACCTCGGGCAGGGGCGCCGGCCGCACCCAGGCTAGCAGCCGGGCGGTCCGCGCACTCACGTCGAACAGCCCTCGCTGCCTGCCGAGGATGGCGGCGTAGTGCAGGCCGTAGGCAACGGCATCGCCGTGGGACAGGGCGTGCTCGCTGGCGGCTTCCAGCGCATGGGCCAGGGTGTGACCCAGGTTCAGGTGGGCGCGCACCCCGCCCTCGCGCTCGTCCCGAACGACGATGTCCGCCTTGACCGCGACCGAGCGTGCGATGGTCTCTGCCAGGGCCGCGTCGGACCAGTCCTCGGAGAAGCCGGCATCGAAGCGCTCGAGGATCCAGGGATCGGCAAGGAGGCCGGTCTTGAAGAGTTCCACGCCGCCTTGCCGGAACTCCGCGGGCGGGAGCGTGCGCAACGTGCGCACGTCCGAGAGCACCGCGCGCGGCTGCCAGAAGGCGCCTGTGAGGTTCTTGCCCTCAGGCAGGTCGATGGCCGTCTTGCCGCCGACGCTCGCGTCGACCATGGCGAGCAGCGACGTCGGAAGCAGGTACCAGGGCAGGCCGCGCATGTAGGTGGCGGCGACGAACCCGGCGAGATCGCCGACGACGCCGCCCCCGAGGGCGATGACGGCTGCCTGCCGGTCCAGGCCGTCGACGGCGAACGCGCGCTGCAGGGCATGCCACTGCTCGCACGACTTGCTATCCTCGCCGGCGGGCACGTGGTAGCTCCGTACATCCGCGCCTGCGGCCTCCAGAAACGCGCGCACCTCTGTCTCGTACAGCCCCGCCACCGTCTCGTCGCTGACAAGCGCGAGGCGATGCTCGGCGACGGTGGTCGCCACCTCGCTCAGGACCCCGGCGCCCACCGTGACGGTGTAGGCGGGGGAGACGTCGACGTGGATCAGGTGCGGGGTTGCGCGCTCGCCCATTGCGAAAGCCTCTCGACGATGTCGTCGACCACCTCGTGCGACGCTCTGCCGTCGGTGGACACGGTCAGCGTAGCCACATCGAGGTAGGCGGCCTGGCGAGCGGCCATCAGGTCACGGATGCGTTTCTCCGGGTCGCCCAGCTCGAGCAGCGGCCGGCGATTGCGGCGAGTGCGCCGGAACACCGTTTCGGCGCTGGCGGTCAACACCACGACCGGGCCGCGCGCCTTCAGGAGGCGCCTGTTCTCCTCCCGGGAGACGGTGCCGCCACCGGTCGACACGACCACCTCGTCCAGGCGGACGCAGCGTCGCACCACCTCGGTCTCGTAATCGCGGAACACGGCCTCGCCGTAGAGCTCGAAGATGTCCGGGATTCGCATGTTGCTCACCCGCTCGATCACCCGGTCGGTGTCGATGAAGGTCAGGCTCAGGCGACGCGACAGCTCCCAGCCGACGCGGCTCTTGCCGGTGCCCATGAAGCCCGCCATGGCCACCCAGGTGACGGGCCGATCGGATGGCAGGTAGCGCCTGCTCATACCGCCCCCGTCAGAATGCTCCGACATAGGCCCGGTGCGCGTCGAGGCGCTCGCGCAGCTCGCGTAGGCTGTCGCCGCCGAACTTCTCCAGCACAGCGTCACCGAGCGTGAGGGCGCACATCGCGAGGACCACGATCGATGCGGCCGGCACCGCGGTGTGGTCCGAGCGTTCCCTGGTGGCGTCCGCCGGCTCGTGGGTGCGCACGTCCACCGTCGGCAGCGGCCGCATCAACGTCGCGATCGGCTTCATGGCAGCGCGCACGATGAGCTCGGCGCCCGTGGTGATGCCGCCCTCCAGACCGCCGGAGCGGTTGCTCTCCCGGAAGTAGCCTCGCGCGTCGTCACGGAAGATCGCGTCGTGGACCTCGCTGCCGGGCAACGTGGCGGCTCGCCAGCCGTCGCCGATCTCAACGCCCTTGATCGCCGGGACGCTCATCACCGCCTGCGCCAGCCGCCCGTCGAGCTTGCGGTCCCACTGGACGTGGCTCCCGAGTCCCACGGGAAGGTTGGCGAAGCGCGCTTCGACCACGCCGCCCAGCGTGTCGCCCGATTCCTTGGCGCCGTCGATCCGCTCGATGATGCGGCCCTCGGCCTCGCGGTCGAAGCAGCGCAGCGGGCTCTCGTCGAGCGCGTCGACGCGGTCCCAGGCCATGCCGCCGTCGCAGTCGATGCCCGCCAGGCTGACCACGCGCGTGCAAGCACGGACGTCGAGTTCGGTGAGCAGCTTCAGGGCCGCGGCTCCGGCGGCCACGCGGCTCGCCGTCTCGCGGGCCGAGGCGCGCTCCAGGACGTCGCGCAGGTCCTTGTGGCCGTACTTGATGCCGCCGGCCAGGTCGGCGTGCCCGGGGCGCGGCTCCGTCACCGCGCGCTTGCGGGGCTCCGCTCCCGGGGCGGGGTCCATCACCTCACGCCAGTTCGGCCAGTCGCGGTTCTCGACGCGGATCGCGAGCGATGCGCCCGTCGTGCGGCCGGCCCGGACGCCACCGACGATGTCGGCGTGATCGCTCTCGATGAGCTGCCGCCGGCCGCGACCGTAGCCGCCCTGGCGGCGGCGTAGCCAGGGATCGAGGTCAATGCCGGCCTCGAGCGGCAGGCCCGCCGGCAGGCCGTCCAGGACAACGGTCAGGCTGGGACCGTGGGACTCACCGGCAGACAGGTACCTCAACATTCCGGTAATGTATCACGGCCTCACGGTCGATTCTTGACGGCGGCTGGGTCGCGTTTCGCGCGAGATGGCCCGGCGCGGCGGTGGTGGGGGTGGGGCCGGCGGACGGTGAGCAGACGTCCGCCCGGCCGCGAGAGGCCGGGCGGACGTTGGACCCTAAACGGTGTCGAACCGATGCGTCAGTGGATGACCTGGGCGTTCACCACCAGCATCAGGTCTGCGTCACTGCTCTGCGACGAGGTGTTGCCGAGGATGTCCCCGATGACCGGGATGGCGCCGATGATCGGCAGCTTGTTCTTGCTGACCGTGAGCGAGTTCTGCAGCAACCCGCCGAGCAGGGCGGTCTGGCCGGGAGCCAGCGTGACGGTCGAGGTGACGGAGCGGGTGGACAGGTTGAGGAAGCTCGGGTCGTTGGTCGTGGAGAGCACGTCCTGCACCTGCGCCTGGATGACGAGCGTGACGCGGCCGTCGTTGGCGACGCGCGGCGTGACGTTCACCTGCACGCCATAGGGGATGGTGCGCTCGATGTTCTGGTTGGCGCCCGGGATGCTGATGTAGATCGTGCCGCCGGACTGGATGCTTCCGGTCTCGTTGTCGAGCACCGTGATGTTGCTGTCGTCCACCAGCCGCGACAGTCCCTGTGTCTCGAGGGCGTTGAGCACGGCATTGATGTTGAGAGGGGAGACGGTGCTCATGTCGAACACGAAGCTGAGCCCGGTGTCCAGGATCGAGGCCGCCAGGTTCCCGAAGGTGGCGCTCTGGATGTTGAGCCCCAGGTTGTAGGCGGTGGAGTTCGTGACCTCCTGGATGCGGACCTGAATGTTCACCTGCTTCTGCGGCACATCGAGCTTGGGGATGAGCTCGGCGATGCGCGCCTGCACCGGCGCGGTCGCCGTGACGATCAAGCTGTTCGTGCGTTTGTCCGCCACCACGCTGAAGCTCTGCCTGGGGACCGGGGTCGCGCCCTGGCCGGCCTGTCCGGCCTGCGTGGTGGCCTGAGTCACCACACCGCTGCTCTGCAGCGTCTTCGCCAGATCCTCGGCATTGGCGTTGGAGAGCTGGTAGGTGCGCTGCTCCAGCGGTTCGGTCGCGGTCACGGTGTCGAACTGCTGCAACAGGTTCTGCACTCTGTCCTGCTGATCCTGCGTGGCCACCACGACGATGCTCTTGACGCCAGGCAGCGACTGCACATCGAGGCCGGGGATCGCCCGCTTGAGGATCTCGACCACCGTGGCCGGATCGTTGTTCACCTTGTAGAAGCGCTGCACGGTGTTCGGTGGCGGCGGTGCCGTGGGCTTCGTCGCGGTGGGGGTCGGCTTCGGCTGCTGGAACTTGCTGATGGCCGCGGGCGGTCCAACCACCACGACGTCGTTGGGCAGCAGCGTGTAGTCGAGGTTGTTGTCCGTCAGGACGATGCTCCACACCAGACGGAACGGCTTCGGCGAGCCGATGTCGTAGTTGATGTTGGTGGTCGGAACGTCGTTGACGATGGCGGTCAGGCCGACCGACTTGGCGAGCGCGGAGACGATGGCGCGCAGCGACTCGCCGCCCACGCCCGTCGTGAGCTGCACGGTCTGGTCGAAGCGCGTGTCCTTGGGCAAGGGCGCGAGCTGTGTCTGCGCCCACGCGAGCCCCGCCAGGGCAAGGAACGTGAGGAGGATCAGGGTCCGTTTCATGATCACCGCCTGAGATCCAAGGAGAGGCTCTGCGTGGAGTCCTGGTAGCTGAAGACAGCCTCATGACCGCG
>CAYOXR010000405.1:0-6835 GCA_964407955.1 uncultured bacterium
AGGCTGATGTCGTCCGAGTGCAGGCCGGCCTTGTCGAGCGCCTCGATGGTGGCCGTGTTCATCACCCGCACGGCGAACTTGAACACCTCGCGGCCGTTCATGTAGAGGGTCTCGGCCAGAGGCTCGCCGTTCGGCAGGCAGCGGCCCACGGAGCGCTTGTGCAGGTGCTGCGCGCCGCCGCCGTCGGCGCCCATCACCACCGACTTGAGCCCGTACGCCTCGGGCACCTGCTCGACCACCACCGCCCCGGCGCCGTCACCGAACAGCACCGCTGTGGTGCGGTCCGACCAGTCGATGATCTTGGTGAGCGCCTCGGCGCCGATGGCCAGCACCTTGCGGCACTGCCCCGACTCGACGAGTCCCTTGGCCATGCCGAGCGCGTAGATCCAGCCCGGGCAGGCGGCGAGCAGGTCGAAGGCGCCGGCCGAGAGCTTGAAGTGGTCCTGCACCAGCGCGGCGGTCGCCGGGAAGAGCGCGTCGGGCGTGTTCGTCGCCACGATCACCATGTCCACGCCCGCCAGCGCGTCGTCACCGTGACGGGCGAGCAGGTCGTCGACTGCACGGAACGCGAGGTCGCTGGTGAACTCGTCGTCGGCGGCCAGGTGGCGCCGCTTGATCCCCGTGCGAGTGGTGATCCAATCGTCCGAGGTGTCCATCATGGCCTCGAGGTCGTGGTTGGTGAGGACGCGCGCGGGCGCGTACGCCCCCAGGGCCGTCACTCCGGCACGTCGTCCAGCGCTCGTGTTCACGCCACCAAAGCTCCATCCCCGTCACCGCGCGGCATTCCGGCCGAGTGCACGGCGACCGACGTCACCGCCCGGGCCGCAGCGCGGACGCGGGGACCCGAGACGCCAGCGTTGCCGGGCCGGGTCGAACCGGCGCGGCGACGACGCTGCATCAGGCCTCTTCGACCACCTGTCGACCGGCGTAGCTGCCGCACTCCGGGCATACCACATGAGGCGGCTTCATCGTCTTGCACTCGGGGCATTCGACCAGGTTGGGGGCCGACAGCGCATGGTGGCTGCGGCGCCGGTCGCGGCGGGAGCTCGAGGCCCGCTTCTTGGGGACAGGGTGTTTCGCCATGGCAAGTACGACTCCTTCTGTGGGCTTGCGCCCCGGGCCGCCGAGCGGCCGGAGCGGTCACGTCACGACGTGAGGTCGAGATCCTTGAGGACCTCGAAGGGGGAGGATGGCCGGTCGCCCTCGCGGATCTCGTCCTGGGCCTCCGGATGCTCGTTGAGGTCGACGCCGTCGAGCGACAGCCCGCGGCAGTCCTCGCTGCACACCACCGTGAGCGGCAGCTCGATCGCGAAGAGCTGGGTCAGCAGGCCGGCGAAGTCCACCTCGGGGTGGCCGAAGAGCAGCAGCTCCTCGTCGTCCTCGGCGACCTCGTCGAGGCGCAGGTCGGCCTCGCCGGCGCGGTAGGCCATCGGCAGCAGGAACGTGGCTCGAGCCGAGGTGGGCACCTCGTCGAGGCAGCGGCGGCACTCCAGCACCGCCGTTCCGGATACGGCGCCCTCGACGATGAAGTCGTCGTCGCCGCCGGCGTTGCGCACGGTGACCTGCCACTCGAGCGGCCCGCCGAGCATCAGACCGTCCTCGGCCAGAAGCGTCTCCTCGGGCTCCAACAGACCCGAGCCCGATACCTCGTCCGCCGCGCCGGGGGCGCGGTTCAAGAGGGGGGCCAGGTTGAGAAGAGCGTCCCGGCGAGAGACCATCCCTTAAAAGTATAGGTGAGCGCCGAAGCGTGTCAAGGCGCCGGCTGACCGCCCACGTCGGCAGCCACCGCTCGCCACCGCCCGCCTCGGCCCGCCACCGCCCGCCTCGGCCGGCGCCGCGCCTTCGGCGCGCGCCGCCTGGCGGGGGGTGCCGAACGTGTGAAGATTTATCGTGCCGGAGCCTCCGCGTGCCCGACAATGGTGGCGTGGCGTGTGTTGAACGCGCGGCGCACGGACGCGCCGCGTGATGCAGGGGGAGGGCCAGGTGGGCGTTCGCAATGGGTGACGAACGTCGGGACGATGTGACGGATGCAGCCGAGAGCAACAAAGGCGCGGCGGAGGACGCCGGTGCAGGGCGCGATGGTACAGCCCGCGACGGCGCCGGCGACGATGCTGCGCGAGATGTCGCGACGAAGGCCCGGGGCCGAGGGGCCGACCCGGTGACGGTGGCGGTCGTCGACGACGACGCCTCGGTGCTGACGCTGGTGGCGTCGGTGCTGTCCGGCTACGACGTGGTGGTGTTCGACCGGCCGCAGCGCGCGCTCGAGGCGCTGCGCAACGGCCTCCATCCGGAACTGATCGTCAGCGACGTGATCATGCCGGGCATGACGGGCTTCGAGCTGCACGAGGCGGTGCGCGGCGTCACGCCGCTCCGGAGCGTGCCGTTCATCTACCTGACGTCGATGACCGATCGCGAGCACATCCGCCGCGGCATGGCGCAGGGCGCCGACGACTACCTGACCAAGCCGTTCACGCCCGGCGAGCTTCGCGAAGCGGTGCACACGCGCCTGGAGCGCGCCGGAGCGCTGCGCGACGCCGAAGAGGACGAGCTGGTCATCACCAGCCTGGGCGGCCTGGGCGTCGCCTTCGGCGCCATGCGCCTGCGCTGGGAGGCGCGCAAGGCCGTCGAGCTGCTGATGTTCCTTCTGGCGAGCGGCTTCAGCTGCACGGTGCACGAGGCGCGCGCCGAGATGTGGTGGGGGCCGTCCGCCGACAACCATTTGCACGTGCTGATCAGCCGCCTGCGCAAGATGCTCGCGGACGTGGCGGTGGTGACGCTGGACGGCGATCGCCTGGAGCTCAAGTTCCCCGGCAAGGTGCGCTGGGACGCCGAGACCTTCGAGCACGCCGCCGAGGCGGCGCTGCAGGGGAACGACGCGGCCGCCGTCGAGCGCGCGGCGCACCTGTATGGCGGGGACTTCCTCCCCGGCTTCGACTCGCCCTGGGCCGAGCGCAAGCAGGCGAATCTGGAGGAGCTCTACGTGCGGCTGCTGGAGGCGGCCGTCGAGCGCGCAGACGGCGACGCCGAGCGGCAGCGCGCGCAGGACCGCCTCGACGCCTTCATCGACGTGGAAGACTAGCCCGGACGACCAACCCGGACGATTGACTTGAAGCGCTGCCGGGTCGCCGGCGCGCTATGCTCGCTGGAGCGATGTTCGATGTGATCCCGGCTGTGGACATTCAGCGCGGGCGCGCCGTGCGGCTGTTCGAGGGCGATCCCGAGCGCGAGACCGTGTACTTCGAGGCGCCCATCGACGCCGCCCGCCACTGGGCGGGCCTCGGCGCCGCCTGGCTGCACGTCGTCGACCTGGATGCGGCCCTCGGCCGCAGCAACAACGCCGAGCTCATCCGCGGCCTCGCCGCGGGGGTAGGTGCACGCGTCGAGCTGGGCGGCGGCGTGCGCAGCGTGGAGTCGGCGGCCGAGTGGCTGGAGCACGTCGAGCGCGTGGTGCTGGGCACGGTCGCCATCTACGAGCCGGAGGTGGTGGAGGCGCTGGTGGCCGAGTTCGGAGCGGAGCGCGTGGCCGTGTCCATCGACGCCCGCGAGGGCCTGGTGGCCGTGCACGGCTGGTCGGAGGTCACCGACGTGGAGGCGACCGATCTCGCCGGCCGGGTCGCCGGCCTGGGGGTGCGCCACCTCATCTACACCGACATCGCTCGCGACGGCACCCTGCGCGGCGTCGACGAGGCGCCGGTGGCGCGCATGCGCGGCGCCTTCCCGCACCGGCTGGTGGCGGGCGGCGGGGTGGCCACCGACGCCGACCTGGAGCTCTTCGAGCGCCTCGGGCTCGACGGCGCGGTGGTGGGCCGCGCTCTGTACGAGGGCGGCATCACCTACCCGCGAAGCGCCTGAGCGCGCGGCCGGCCGGTGCCCGAGCTGCCCGAGGTCGAGACCGTCCGTCGCGAGCTGGCGCCGTGGCTCGGCGGTCGCACCGTGCTGGCGGCGGAGCGACTGGCGCCGCCCGGGCCCAAGTACCGCGACCTGGAGCGCAGCGTGGGGCAGACCATCTGCGCGGTGACGCGGCGAGGCAAGTTCCTCGTGCTGCCGCTGTCGCGCGGCGACGAGTTGATCGTGCACCTGGGCATGACCGGGGTGGTGTCGCAGGCGGCGCCGGCGGCCGGCGAGGCGGTCTACGAGCGCGTGCGGCTGCGCCTCAGCGGTGGGCCGCCCGACACCCTGCACTTCCGCGACGCCCGTCGTTTCGGGCGCTTCCTGGTGGTGCCGGCCGGGGACTACGCCGGCCTGCCCACGCTCGCCGCGATGGGCCCGGAGCCGCTGTCGGACGCCTTCACGCCGACGGGCTTCCGGCGCGCCCTGGCCCGCTCGACGGTGGCGGTGAAGGCCTACCTGCTGAGCCAGCGCCCGGTCGCCGGGGTGGGCAACATCTACGCCGACGAGGCGCTGTGGCGCGCCCGCATCCATCCGGAGACGCCGGCCAAGCAGGTGTCGGCCGCCAAGGCGGCGGCCCTGCACGCCGCCATCCGCGAGGTGCTGGAGGCCAGCCTGGAGGCGCAGGGGACCACCCTCAACGACTACCGCACGGTCAACGGCGAGGTCGGCGCCTACCTCGAGCAGCTCGCGGCATACGGCCACGCCGAGGAGCCCTGCCCGCGCTGCGGCACGCCGCTCAGGCGCATCGTGGTGGGGCAGCGGGGGACGGTGTACTGCCCGCGCTGCCAGCGGCGCCGGCGCCCGCTCCGGCCGGCCTAGGCCTCGACGCGCACGCCGAGCGCGGCCAGCAGGCCGATCGCCTCGGGCAGGTCGACACGCAGACCCTTCAGCTTGTTGTCGCACGGCGGGATCAGGTAGTTGCGCGCGCCGCGAAGGTCGGCACCCGAGACGTCGTTGCGCCGGAAGACCGCGCCGGCGAAGTCGCTGCCGGTGAGGTCGGCGCCGCGCAGATCGCAGCCCGTGAACTCCGCCTCGCGGGCCTGGCAGGCCCGCAGCGCGCAGTGACGGAGGTCGAGGTCCTGGAAGCTCGCCAGCGTCAGGTCGCAGTCCTCGAGCGTGACCGCCAGGCCGAGCGCGTCGCGGCGGACCTCACCGAAGCGCACGCCGGTCAGGCGACAGTTGCGGAAGGTCGTGGCGTGCGCCGACGCGTCGGCGAGGTCGACCAGCGCGAGCTCGCAGCCGTCGAACAGGCACTCGCTCAGGCGCGCGCTCCGGAACGACGCCTCCGAGAAGTCGCAGTCGCGGAACGTGCACTCGATGACGATGGCGTCCGCGAGCGACATGGCGCCCGGTTCCAGGCCCGTGAACGTCATGCCCTCGTGTCGCGGAGCATCGGCTTGTGACACGGCGCAGAGTATAGCCCTTGGGCCCGGCGGCCCGGAACGCCGGCACCCCTGCGGTAGACTTCCGATCGTGCCGCCGCCAGCGCCGCAGATGGCCGGGCAGCTGGGAGGAGCCACACGATGACGCCAGAGGACCCCACGCCGAACGCCCACGGCCGTTCCGACGAGCCTGCCGACGAGCTGGCGCCCGGGCCGGCGGTGCGCCGCGAGCTGGAGGTTCAGGTGCGCTTCGAGGACACCAACGCGGCGGGCCACGTCAGCAACATCGCTTTCGCCGGCTACGCCGAGCTCGGGCGCGTCGACCTGATGCGCCTGACGAGCCGGGATCGCGACGGGCCGGTCCTGGCGCGCACCGCCATCGACTTCCACGACCAGATCCTGTTCGGAATGCGCGTCGTGGTGGTGTCGGAGGCGGCGCGCATCGGGCGCAGCAGCATCGACCTGCGTCAGGAGATCCTGGCCGACGGCCGCAAGGTCGCGACCGTGGAGTCGGTCGTGGTGTGGTTCGACTTCCAGTCGCAGCGGCCGGTGCCGGTACCCGACGAGGTGCGGCGTGCGCTGTTCGGGGGCGAGTGACGGGCGGTCGGGAGGCGACCCCGCGAGGCCACCGCGCCAGGCGATCGTGCGCGGCGACCGTGCGCGGCGACCGTGCGCCGTGCCGGCGGGCGCAGCCGCAGGTCCTTTGTCCGGCAGGGGATGACGCGACCGGCAGAGGACTTTCGTCCCTGGTTGCGTTCGTGGCGTCGTCCCTACGATGGATTCGTATTCGAGGGCGGGCGCTGAGTAGGCCGCTCCACGAGACCGACAAGGACTGAAAAGGCGTTCGATCTCGGGTACACGTGCTTCCGGGCCTCAATCGAGGCAAACGAGTTAGGGTGAACGTACTGTCGCCGGGATGGTCCCGGCATTGGGGATCCGGAAGCACACTCTCTCCTTCACGGCTTTCGGCCGGTAGCCCACGGGGATTCGTCCCCGTGGGTTGCTTTTGGCCCCAGGCGAGCCGGACGTGGCGACACCGTAAGATGGCTGGGTGCAGATCGCTTCGGAGGGGGACACACCGCCCGCGGTGCTGGTCACCGGCGCGTCGACCGGGATCGGCAGGGCGATCGCATTGGACCTGGCCCGGCGGGGCTTCCAGGTCTTCGCGGGCGTGCGACGCGAGGCGTCGGCCGAGGGCCTGCGGCGCGACGCGACGGCGGTGGGCACGGCAAAGGGCGGCGGCCTCACCCCCGTGCTGTTCGACGTCACCGACAAGGCGGCCATCGACGGCGCGGCGAGCGTCATCGAGGACCGCACCGGCGCGGCGGGGCTGCATGCGGTGGTGAACAACGCCGGCGTGGTGGTGGCGGGGCCGCTGGAGTTCCTGCCGCTCGAGGACCTGCGGCTACAGTTGGAGGTCAACGTCGTCGGGCAGATCGCCGTGACGCAGGCCATGCTGCCGCTGCTGCGGCGCGCGCGTGAGGTCCAGCTTGGTGCCGAGCCGGCCAGCGGGATCGCCCAATCGCCGGTCGTCGGCGTCGTCGAGGCCGCCGCCGCGGGGC
>CAYOXR010000406.1:0-7365 GCA_964407955.1 uncultured bacterium
CCGAGGACAACATGGTCCGTCTCGACATGAGCGAGTACATGGAGCGCCATACCGTCGCCAAGCTGATCGGCGCGCCTCCCGGCTACGTCGGCTACGACGAGGGCGGCCAGCTCACCGAGGCGGTCCGGCGCCGACCGTACAGCGTGATCCTCTTCGACGAGATCGAGAAGGCTCACCCGGACGTGTTCAACACGCTGCTGCAGATGCTCGACGACGGCCGCCTGACCGACTCGCACGGCCGCACCGTCGACTTCCGCAACACCGTCGTCATCATGACGAGCAACATCGGAAGCCCGCAGATCCTGGAGGCCAGCCGGGCCGGTGCAGACTACGACCAGCTCAAGGCGACCGTGTTCGGGCTTCTGCAGGAGCAGTTCCGTCCGGAGTTCCTCAACCGCGTCGACGACATCATCGTGTTCCACGCGCTCGAGCGCGAGCAGGTCGAGCGCATCGCCGAGATGCAGCTCGACGCCGTTCGCGTCCGGCTGGCGGAGCGCCACATCGGCCTGGAGCTCACGCCGGCGGCCATGCAGGAGCTGGCGCGCCTGGGCTTCGACCCGGTGTTCGGCGCCCGGCCGCTCAAGCGCGCCGTGAGGCAGTACGTCGAGACGCCACTGTCACGGCTGATCATCGCCGGCGAGGTTCAGAGCGGGGACACCGTGCTGGTCGAGCCCGGCGCGGCGGGCTTCGACTTCACCACCAAGCAGCCCGCCGCGGCCGTCAACTGAACCGCGGAGGGCAGCATGTGCGGGATCACCGGTCACTGGGGCGACGGCGGGTCGCAACCCGTCGTCGACGAGACGCGGCAACGCATGGCGCGCCTGAGGCATCGCGGTCCGGACGGCGAGGGCGCGCTGGCGCTGGCGGGGGGCGTCCTCGGTCACACGCGCCTGGCGATCATGGACCCCGCCCACGGCCAGCAGCCTCACGTGAGCCAGAGCGCGGCCGCGGCGCTGGTCGCCAACGGTGAGATCTACAACCATCTGGCGCTGAGGCAGCGGCTGTCCACGCGCGTCTTCGCGAGCGGCAGCGACACCGAGGTGGCGCTGCGGCTCCTCGAGGAGGAAGGCGCGGCGGGCGTGCCGAGGCTGGACGGCATGTTCGCGCTGGCGCACGCCGACGGCGAGGAGTTGCTGCTGGCGCGAGACCCGCTCGGCATCAAGCCCCTCTACTTGGCTCCCACGCGTTCCGGAGGGGTACGCTTCGCTTCCGAGATGAAGGCCCTTCAGGATGTGGCTGACGGCATTCGTGAGCTGCCGCCGGGCTGCGTGTGGAGCAGCCGCTCGGGCCTGCGGCGCTACTACCGGGTGCCGGCGGCCCAGCCCGCCATCAGCGATCCCGAGGAGGCGGCCCGCGAGGTGCGTGCGACCTTGCGACGCGCCGTCGAGAAGCGCCTGATGAGTGACGTACCCCTCGGTGCATTCCTGTCGGGCGGCCTCGACTCGAGCGCCATCGCCGCCTTGGCCGTGCAGGCGATGGGCGAGCTCCACACCTTCAGCGTGGGCGTGCGCGGGTCTGCCGACCTGGAGGCCGCCCGCGAGGTGGCGAGCCACCTCGGGACCAGGCATCACGAGCTGGTGTTCGATGCCGCCGCCGTCGAGGCGGAGCTGGGGCCCATCATCTACGCGCTCGAGTCCTTCGACCGGGACCTGGTGCGCAGCGCAGTGCCGACGGCGTTCACCGCGCGCCTGGCGGCGCGCCACGTGAAGGTGGTGCTGACCGGTGAAGGGGCCGACGAGCTCTTCGCCGGCTACCGCTACGTACGCCCGTTGCGGGGCGACGCGCTGGCGCGAGAGCTCACGCGCAGCCTCCAGGGCATGCACAACCTCAACCTCCAGCGCGTCGACCGGCTCACCATGGCGCACGGCTTGGAGGCACGGGTGCCGTTCCTCGACCGCGACATGGTGGCACTGGCCCAACGGATCTCGCCCGCACTGAAGGTCCGCGATGCGGGCGGCCGGCGCATCGAGAAGTGGGTGCTGAGGCGCGCGGTCGAGGACCTGCTGCCGGCGTCGGTGGTGTGGCGCGAGAAGGCGCAGTTCGACGAGGGCTCGGGCACCGACGCGCTGTTGCGCGCGTTGAGCGCGGGCACGTCGAGTGCCGGCGCGAGGCTGGGTGTGACCCCGCGCTCCGGCGAAGAGGCACGCTACCTGGAGCTCTTCGCAGCCCTCTTCGCGTCGGCAGACGCGATGGTCGCGAACCTGGGGCGCTGGTTGCCGCCCGAAGCGTGAGCCCGGCGTCGCGGCCGGGGCAGGTATCATTCGGTCCATGACCGATGTTCTGCTCATCGTTCCGCACCCGGACGACGAGGTGTTCGGTTGCGGCGCGCTGTTCGCGCGGATGGCCGCACACGGCCGGCGCGTCGCCACGTTGACCCTGACCCGCGGGCGGGCCGGACGCTCGCTCGAGCTGTGCGCGCGCGAGGAGCTGCCCGCCGTGCGCGAGGCGGAGCTGCGCGCCTCGCTTGCCGCCCTGGGCGTGGAGGACGTGACCATCTTCGACTACGCCGACTTCGTGCCGGACGCCGAGCGCGGCCTGTCACCGAACCCCGGCCTGCAGGCCGTGGACGGCGACGAGATCGTGGGGCGCATGGTCGAGGTCGTGGAGCGAACCGCGCCGCGGGCCGTGCTCACCTTCCCTCCGAACGGCAGCAACGGCCACCCGGACCACGTGACGACCCATCGGCTGGCGCTGCGTGCAGTCGACGCCGCTGCGGCGGAGGTCGAGCGCATCTACTACTTCGCCAGCGAGGCGCCCTACGCCGGAGCGGAGCATCCCGGCTACCTGGCACCGCAGGCCGTGCGCGAGCTGCACCTGCCGCCGACCCACGTTGTCGAAGCCGGCGCCTACCTCGAGGCGAAGCTGCGAGCCATGGCGCAGCATCGTACGCAAGCGCTGTCGGTGCTGGGCTTCATGGCGCACGCCACGCGGCGGCTGTCGGTGGAGGGCTTCCATCGCGCGCGGCCCGAGGTCGCACCGGACGAGGGACCCCGAACGGTGCCCTGGTTGTAGCCTGCCGAGCGCACGGCGGCAACCGGTGTAGGAGCTTTAACATCGCCCAGGACGGGGCCGCGTGGTAGCCTGGGGTGTGATGTTCCGCAGGTCGCGGGTGGTCGATCTCGAGCCGGCGCGCCGCGCCCTGGCCCAGGGCCAGTACGACGTGGCGTTCGCCATCCTGGAGAACGCGGCGCGCGGAGGCTTCGCGCGCGGCGCCCAGGCGCAGTACTGGCTGCATCTGGCGGCGGTGTACGCGCTGTATGCCGAGGATGGTGTGGAGAACGGCATGCCGGCGCTGCGCAGCGCCGTGACCGCGGACCCCAGCCTGGCCGAGGATCCCCTGTATCGTGCGCTCTACTGGGAGTTCGCCGCCTACCATGGCGGCACGGTAGGCGATGTCAAGCGCGGCATCCGGCAGGTGCCGGCGCGAGCCGAGCCCGTGGCCGGCTACCATGCCGCCAGTGCCCTGCTGGCGGCCGGCGCGCCCAAGAGCGCCGCCAAGCGCCTGAGCCTGATGCGCGCCGAGGAGCTCCCCACCTACCTGGTGTGGCGGCGCTGGTCGCTGCTCGGCCAGTGCCGCGAGGCGCTGGGCGACTGGTCCGGCGCCGCGCAGGCGTTCGCCAGTGCGGTCGAGCTCGCGCCGGCCGCCGAGCGCGATCCGGAGCGGCTCAGCCTGGCGGGCGCCCTGCTCGAGGTTGCGGATCCACCGGCCGCGCTGGCCGAGCTGGCGCACATCGACGAGGATGGACTGCGAGCCGAGGAACGTGCGGTGTTGCGCTACCTGTCGGGTCGGGCGCACCTGGAGAGCGGCAACCCGAACCAGGCGCTGGTGTTGCTGCGCGAGGCGCATGCCTTGGAGGGCGATGCTCACGGCTCGGGTGCCGGCTTCCAGACGGCGCTGGCCACTGCGCAGGCGCTGACGGCGCTGGGACGTTTCTCGGAGGCGAACGAGGCGTTCGCGGCCGCGCTCGCGGTTGCGCCCGCCGAGGACCGGCCCTACGTCCAGCACGAGGCGGCGTACGCACTGATCGAGGCCGAGGCGCTCGGCGAAGCCGAAGCCATGCTGTCGGACGTCGTCAGCGACCCCACCTACCCGCATCGCGCCGAGGCCCTGGCCGACCTGGCGGACACACGTCTCAAGTCGGGCGAGTTCGACGGTGCCGAGGTGCTTGCACGGCAGGCGCTGGAGATGGGGGCCACGGCCACCGCGTGCTTGTGCCTGGGGAACATCGCATACGAGTACTTCCGGCTCGACGAGGCGATCAGCTGGTTCGAGCAGGCGGTGAGCGCGAGCCAGGCGGGAGACCCCGTGTGGGTGAGCGCGCAGCAGCTACTGGCCGACGCCTACGCGTGGGGCGGCGAAGCGATGGCGGAGCGCGTGCTCACCCATGCCAGGCTGGCGTTGGAGCACACCGATCCCGCCAGCGAATGGTACCTGCCGCTTCGTCGCCACCTCGCTGCCGCCAAGCGGCTCCTCGGCGGCCACGACCGGCTGCTCAACTGAGATCCCAACGCCGTGGAGGGTCTGCTCCTCGCGGAAGCGCTGCAGCCCCTGGAGGGGCGGTTCCCGCTGGCCCGGGGCGCCTGGCGCTTCCCCGACGAGCACACGGCGGTGTTGCCTCTGGCGAGCGCGGTCGACGGATCGCGGGCCGTGTGGATCTTCAGCCGGCCGCCCTCGCCGCGCCTCGCACTGATGCCTGACGTTCCGCCTGAAGCGCCCGCGCATACGCCATTTCAGGAGCAGCTCGCCGCCCGCGTCGCGGGCCCGCTCGAGGGGGCTCGGCAGCGAGGCCTCGACCGCGTGGTGGAGATCGACTTCGGTCTGCAGGCGGGGTTCGTGTCGCAGCCCGGGGTCACACTGGTGGTGGAGCTGACGGGTCGGAACGCCAATCTGGTGCTCCTGAACGACGAGCGGACCATCCTCGGCGTCGAGCGGGTGGTGCTGTCGGACCGCAACCGCTACCGCGAGCTGCGTCCCGGCCTCGCCTATCGGCCGCCGCCGCCGTACGACAAGCTCGATCCGCGCACGGCCGGCGCGGCGGCGCTCGAGGAGGCCCTGCAGGGTCGTCGACTGGACCAGATCCGCAACGTGGTGGACGGCATCGGCCCGGAGCTGACGCGTGCGCTGGCGGCCGCCGCCGAGCTCCCGGCCAGTACCCGCCTGGAAGGTGAGGCGCTTACGCGGGCGCTGACGGCGCTGGCGCGCGTGACGCGCGAGCCGGCCGCCTGGCTGGTACGCGCCGGCGGGCTTCCGGGGCTGGAGGCGCAGCGGCGCGCCGACCGTCGCCAGCGCGCGGTGCATGCGCTACAGGGCGTCTACCGCCGGAATCTCGACGTGGCCGACAGGCGTCTGGAGGACGTGGAACGTGCCCTGCGCCGCGCGTCTGAGGCGGCCTCCCTGCGAGCGGAGGCCGACCTGCTGATGGCGTATGCCGCTGGCGTGCCGGAGGGCGCCGAGCGCGCGACGCTGACGGCCTTCGACGGCGAGCCGGTGGAGCTGACGTTGGACCCCAGGCTGGACGCCTTCGCCAACGCCGACCGGCGCTACCAGCGCGCCAGGCGCCTCGAGCGTCGCGCCGAGCGGGCCGCAGAGGGCCGAGCGCGTGCCCGCGCCGATCGCGATGCGGCGCGCCGCGCCCTGGAGGGCCTCGAGGGGCTCGACGACGACGAGCTCGAGCGGCGGGCGAAGGCCCTGGAGGCTGAACGGGATCGTCGCCGCCGGCCGAGCGGGCCCGGCCTGCGCTTCACGGGCCCGCACGGGTTCGAGGTGGTGGTGGGCCGCAACGCTCGCGAGAACGACGCCGTCACGTTCGCCCTGGGACGCAGCCTGGACGTGTGGCTCCACGTGCAGGGCTTCGCCGGGGCGCACGTCCTGATCCGCGCCGGCGGCGCCGAGGTGCCGTTCGACACGCTGCTCTTCGCTGCCCGCCTGGCCGCAGGCTTCTCGCCGGCGCGCGACTCGGACAACGTGCCCGTGGACTACGCGCTGCGCAAGAACGTGTGGAAGGTGAAGGGTCAGGCTCCGGGCCGGGTGCACTTCAGCCGGCAGAAGACCGTGTACGTGACGCCCGCGCGCGACGCGGAGACGGCGCGCACCGACCTTCCCTGAGCGGCGGCGCCCGGGCGCGAGCCGATCGCCGTGCGCGTCGCCGGGCCGGGCCCGGACCGGATCGCGGCCCGGTAGACTGTGCGCCATGCCCGCGCCGGCCCGTCGACGCTCCTTTCTCGCCTCTGCCGGCATCCCGGTCCTGCTGATCGCCGTTCACGCCACCAACGACGCGTTCTCGTCCATGCTGGCCGCGCTGCTGCCCACGTTGCAGGCGCGCTTCGGCCTGTCCGAGGTCATGCTGGCCGTGTTCGTGGCGACGCTGTCGTTCAGCTCCGCGGTGACCCAGCCGTTGTTCGGAGGCGTGGCGGACCGTGTCGGCCGCCGCACCATGGCGGCGACCGGCATCATCACCAGCACGGTACTGCTGAGCCTGGTGGCGGTGGCGCAGACGCCGCTGGCGCTGTTCCTGCTGCTGCTCTTCGGTGGGCTCGGATCGGCGGCCTTCCACCCGGCGGGTACCAGCCTGATGCGGCTCATCGGGGAGCGCTTCAAGGAGCTGGCGGTGGCCTTGTTCAGCGGCGGGGGCACCGTCGGCATCGCGTTCGGGCCGGTGATCATCCTGCTGATCGCGCGCACGGTGGGGCTGCGGTTCTCACCGCTGTTGATGATCCCCGGCGTGGTGCTCGGCGGCTTGCTGCTGGGCGTGCTGCCGCGCGTCGACGGCGTGAGGCAGGCGCGGCGCATCCGCTTCCTGGACCCCAAGCTGGTGATGAGCCCGGTGGGCTTGCTGAGCGTGGCGGGGATCCTTCGGAGCCTGGCGTTCGTGTCCTTCCTCAACGCCATGCCACTGTGGTTGGCGCAGGTCCAGGGCTTCGCCGTGGACGCGCCGGTCATCTCCTGGACGCTCGCGGCCTTCGCGCTGGCGGGCGGCCTGGGCGGCATCGTGGCGGGCGCGCTGGCGGCGCGCGTGCCGCGGCGACCGCTGATCGTCGGCGCCATGCTGGTGGCGCTGCCGGCGATGCTGTCGGTGCTCGCCATCGTGCCGGCGACGCCGTTGTACTACCTGCTGGTGGTCGTGGCCGGCGCCAGCTCCAACGCCGCCGTGCCGCTCCTCATCGTCAGCGCCCAGGACATGGCGCCGGGCTCCATGGGCACGGCGACGGGCATGCTGATGGGCTTCACCTGGGGCACGGCGGGCGTGCTGTACATGGCCGAAGGCCTTCTTCAGCAGGTGCTCGGGCTCGCGCCTGCGATGGTGATCGCGTTCTTCAGCCTGCTGCCGGCGGCGCTGCTGGCATCACTGGTGCTCGCCCGCAAGC
>CAYOXR010000407.1:0-6444 GCA_964407955.1 uncultured bacterium
TCGATCAACTCGCTCGTCTCCGCCAGCCTGCGACGCTCCTCGGCCACGACGTCGGCCGGCGCGTTGGCGACGAAGCCGGCGCTGGCGAGCTTGCGCTCCGAACGCTCGCGGTCGCTGCGGTACTTGCTCAGGCGCCGCCGCTGCCGCCGCCGCCAGTCGGCCTCGTCCACCAGACCTTCGAACGGCAGGCGCAGCTCGAGGCCGGGAGCGATCTGCGTAAGGGCGGGGCCCGCCACCGGCTCGCCGATGAAGCGGGCACGGGCCAGCGCCTCGGCCACCTCGCGCTCGGCCGTCACCTGCGCCGCGGCATCGCCGGCGAGGTGCACCGGGATCAGCTGCGCCGGCGGCAGCTCGGCGTCGGACCGCAACGCCCGGACGGCGCTCACGGCACCGCGCAGAGCCTCGAAGTCCCGTTCGGCGGCCGCGTCGACGAGCGCGTCATCGACCTGCGGCCAGGCTGCCCGGGCGAGCTGCTCCTCGTGCCCCAGCGCCTCGAAGAGCTCGGAGGTGACGAACGGCACGAACGGGTGCAGCAGCGCCAGGATCGCCTCGAGGGCGCGGCGCAGAACCCAGCGCGTGCGCGCATCGCCCGCCTTGAGCGCGGGCTTCGCAGCCTCCAGGTACCAGTCGCAGAACTCCGACCACACGAAGTCGTAGAGGCGGCGGTTGGCGGCCCCCAGATCGTAGTCCTCGAGGGCGGCGGTCACGTCGCCGACCACGCGCTGCAGGCGGCTAAGGATCCAGCGGTCGGCCAATCGCTCGGGCCGGCCGGGCTCCTCGCCCGCCTCGGCAAGGTGCATCATCGCGAAGCGTGCGGCGTTCCAGAGCTTGTTGTCGAAGTTCCGCCCCATCTCGACCCGGCGTTCGTCCCAGCGCACGTCCTGGCCGCCGGTGGACGCACGGGTGACGGCGAAGCGCAAGGCGTCCGCGCCGTAGGCGTCGATCACCTCGAGCGGGTCGATGCCGTTGCCCTTGGACTTCGACATCTTCTGCCCCTGGGCGTCGAGCACCAGCCCGTGCAGGAGAACGTCGTCGAAGGGGGCGCGGCCGGTGAGCTCGAGGCCCGCCATCTCCATGCGCGCCACCCAGAAGAACAGGATGTCGTAGCCGGTCACCAGCACGGAGTTGGGGTAGAAGGTGCGGTAGAAGGCGTCCGTCTCGTCGGGCCAGCCGAGCGTGCTGAAGGGCCACAGGTTCGACGAGAACCAGGTGTCGAAGACGTCGGGGTCCTGTCGCAGGCGCTTCCCGGCGAGCTCGGGCTTGTCGGGCGGATCGGTGTAGGGGTCGCTCACGTCGGGGACGTAGACGTTTCCCTCGTCGTCGTACCAGGCCGGGATCTGGTGCCCCCACCACAGCTGGCGCGAGATGTTCCAGGGCCGGATCGCCTCCAACCAGTCGCGGTTGACCTTCGCGTAGCGCTCCGGGACGATGCGAACCTCCCCGGCGTCGAGCGCCGCCAGCACGCGTTGCGCGACGGGCCCGACGTCGTAGAACCACTGCAGCGACAAGATCGGCTCGACCGGGACGTGAGTACGCTGCGACAGCCCGATGGGGATGGTGTAGGCCTCTTCGCCGACGAGCGTCCCCTCCTCGACCAGCGCGGCCACCACAGCCTCGCGCGCTTCGAAGCGCTCGAGCCCGCGGAAGCGCTCGGGCACCAGCTTGCCCTCGAGACGCGCCTGCAGGGAGATGACGCTCGGGCGGCCGAGCCCGTGACGCGCGCCGATCTCGAAGTCGGTCGGGTCGTGTGCAGGGGTGATCTTGAGGGCTCCCGTCCCGAAGTCGGGCTCGACCGCCTCGTCGGCGATGACGGGCACCCAGCGCTCGGTCAGCGGGATGCGCGCCCGCTTGCCGACCAGCGGGCGATAGCGCGCGTCCTCGGGGTGCACCGCCACGGCCTGATCGGCGAAGATCGTCTCCGGCCGGACCGTGGCGACCCGGACGGCACCTCCGCCCTCGAGCGGGTAGGCGAGCGTGTACAGGCTGCCGGGCCGCTCCTCGCGCTCGACCTCCAGGTCGGACAGCGTCGTCTGGCTCTCGGGGTCCCAGTTCACGATGCGCTCGCCGCGATAGATGAGGCCGCGCTGGTACAGCTCCACGAACTGCCGGCGCACCGCCCGCGACAGCCCCTCGTCCATGGTGAAGCGCGTGCGCGACCAGTCGGCCGAGATCCCCAGGCGCTGGAGCTGGCCCAGGATGATGCCGCCGTAGCGCTCCTTCCAGGCCCACACGCGCTCGAGGAAGGCGTCCCGTCCGAGCGCGTGGCGGTCGGTGCCTTCGGCGCGCAGCGCCCGCTCGACCTGAACCTGCGTGGAGATGCCGGCGTGATCGGTACCGGGCTGGAAGAGCGCCTCGAAGCCTTGCATGCGCTTGAAGCGCACCAGCGTGTCGATGATGGTGTTGTCGAAGGCGTGACCCAGGTGGAGGTTGCCGGTGACGTTCGGCGGCGGGATCACGATACAGAAGGGCTCTCGCCCGCTGTCCGGATCCGCGGTGAAGGGCTCTTGCGCCCAGCGCCGGACCCAGCGCTCCTCGACGGTGAAGGGATCGTAGCGGCTCGGGAGCTCGTTGGCCTGGGTGCTCACGGTATCGGTCATGCCATCCTCCGCCGGCGGGACCGACGCCAAACGAAACGACCCCGCCCGACTGATTGCGGACGAGGATCATCCCCGCGGTACCACCGCACTTCCCCGTCGCCGTTCGCGACCGGGGCGCTTCGTTCGGCCGCGCTGACGGGGCGGCTTCCGGAGGGTCTACCAGCCGGCGAGCCGGCCTTCTTCCTCGACCCGCCCGCCAGGTCAACGGCGGCGCGGGGTGCGGGCGACCTTCACCGGCGCGTCCGACCCGAGCTCTCAGCCCTTCCGCCCGGGCTCTCTGGCGGACGACGGGACGGCTACTCCTCCCGCATGACCGGGATTCTAGCAGCTGTGCAGGCAGCCCACAAGCGGCCCGGCCGGCGTCACACCACCGGCAGGCTGGCCATGGCCTGGATGCTGATCTGTCCGGCCAGCGCCCGGGCGGCGCGACGAAGCTCGATGGCGCTGGCGTTCTCCGGGTCGGTGACCACCAACGGGGCGCCCCGGTCGCCGCTCTCGCGCAGCGCCCGCGTGATGGGGATGTGACCCAGCACCGCAAGCCGCTCCTCCTGCGCCCAGCGGTCGGCTCCGCCCTCCCCGAAGATGTAGTCGCGCGTCCCGTCGGGGAGCTGGTAGTAGCTCATGTTCTCGACCACGCCCAGCACCGGCACGTGCGTCTTGCGCGCCATGGTGTAGGCACGCTTCACGTCCGCCAGCGCCACGTCCTGCGGCGTCGTCACCAGCACCATCCCCGTCAGGGGGACGAGTTGAGCCAGGGAGAGCTGCACGTCGCCGGTGCCCGGTGGCAGATCCACGACCATGTAGTCGAGCTCGCCCCACACCGTCTGCTGCAGGAGTTGCGTGAGCGTACCGTGCAGGATGGGGCCGCGCCAGGTGAGCGCCTGGCCGTCCTCGACCAGGTTGCCGATCGACACCAGGCGCACGCCGTGCCCCTCGAGCGGCACGATGCGCTTGTCCTCGTCGGCCAGAAGCCGCCGCCCGGTCACGCCGAACATGGTGGTCTGGCTGGGGCCGTAGATGTCGGCATCCAACAGCCCGACCGCCGCGCCCTCCAGCGCCAGCGACGCCGCCAGGTTGGCCGCGACCGTCGACTTCCCGACGCCGCCCTTCCCCGAGCCCACGGCCAGCACCGTCTTCACCCCCGGGAGCGGCTGCTGCTCCGGCCCACGCACGCGCGAGTCGAAGGTGATCGCCACGTTCTTCACGCCGAGCGCGGACGCCAGAGCCTCCCGCACGTCCGACTCGATCCGGCTCTTGAGCGGGCAGGCGGGCGTGGTGAGGTTGATGGCGAGGCGCACGGCCTCGCCCTGGATCTCGACGTTGTCGACCATGCCGAGGCTCACCAGATCCTGGTGCAGCTCGGGGTCTTCGACGTTCTTCAGCGCCTCGAGAACGCTCTCTCGCGTGATCGCCATGGTGCCTGAAGGGTATCAACCGCGCCTCGATGCCACAAGCTCCCAGCCTACCCGCCGCCCGTCTCGCCTTCGCTTTGCGAGCGACTTCACCTTGTCCCCCCTCACCCCCCTGGCTATACTCGGCACTGTGACAGCCGCACGGCGCCCAAGCTGCGTCCGCCCAACCGCCTCCGCGGCGCGTCGTTGCCGGCCGGAGCGGCAGCCGTCCGTCGGCGGCCGGCCCCTCGTGGGGAATCCCGCGTACCGGGGCGCGCGCTTCAGCCCTGCGGCATGAACGCCGGCGGCCGCTACCAGAGCCAAGCGCTCTATCTCCACCAGTCGGACATCAGCTGCTACCGCGGCGTCGACCCGCTGACGGGCCTGGCGGTGTTGATCTACACCTTCCCCGGGCGCCCGACCGTCGATGTGGGTGGCCTGGAGTCGGAGAACATCCCGGGCATCCTGGCGAGCTCGCACGACGACGCCGTGGGGCAGGTGGTAAGCGCCTACTCGCCGCACTACCGGCCGCTCGCGGCCGGCGACGCGGTGATCGACGATCGCCTGGTGCTCGAGGTGCTGCGGGGCGTCCGCGATGCCGCCCGCGCCGGCGTCGTCCACGGCGACCTGCGCGCGGGGCGCCTGCTGCACGCCCAGAGCCACGTCCTCATCGAGGGCTATGGGGTGCCGTGGAGCCCCGTCGAGGCGGACGCGACCGCGCCCGAGGTGGCGGCGGGAGCCGCGCCGGGGCTCCCCGCGGACGTCTACGCCATCGCCGCGACGCTGCTGGTGCTGGCCGGCGACCGCATGAGCAACGCCGTGAACCGCACGCTTCGCACCGCCCTGGCGCACGACCCTGCCGACAGGCCCACCGCCAGCGCGCTGTTCGCCCTGGTGCGCCGCGCGTCGGCCGGGGCAGTCACCAACCCGGCACGCAGCTTCGACGAGCTGACGCTGCCCACCGCTGCGACCGACGGCGCACGGCCTCCCGGGGGCGAGGGCGCGGTGCCGGGAGGTGACGACGGCGCCGAGCGGACAGAGCGCACCAGCCTCTCGGCCACCCGCTCGGACTTCCAGCTCGATCTCGACTTCGAGCTCGAGGTCGCGGCTCCCGCCGCCGGAACCGGCGCGGCCGGCGCTCGCGCCGACCCGCCCGCCAACGCCCGGCCGAAGGAGCGCCAGCAGGACGAGCCCGAGCCGATCACGCTGAACAGCGACCCGGGCGTGAAGCCGGCAGGCGCCGGGGCGACGCGGCCCAAGAACCCCACCTTCGTGAAGGCGCCCCCACCTGGCGCGACCTACCGAGCCGGCACAATCGACGAGACGGTTGCGCCCGCCCCCATCCGGCTGGACCTTCCGCCCGCGCATGAGCCCCCGCGCCGCTCCTGGCGCGGCCCGCTCGTGTTGCTTCTGGTGCTGGTCGTCGGTGGCGGGCTGGCGGCACTGGCATTCTTGCGGCAAGGCGGCCTGGCGCCGGCTCCCACAACCAGCTCCGGCGTCGACTACATCGTGACCGTCCAGGTGTCGCCAAGCAACCTGCCGCCTGTCGACCTCTACGTGGTCAAGAGCCCGCCGGGCTCAAGCACGCCGGCCGGCACCATCATCTGCCGGGCGCCGTGCAAGGTCGTCCTCGACCGGCAGGGCGACTGGCAGTTCGTCGGCCAGTTCCAGAACCAGCGCTCGAAGCCCGCCGACGTCACCCTGCCCGGTCAGCGCAACGTCACCGTCACCTTCGCCGGCAACGCCGCCCAGGGTCGGACCAGCCAGCGGTGAGCGCGCCCGTTTCCGGCATCGTCGTCGTCGACTACGGTTCGCAGTACACGCGCCTCATCACCCGGCGCTTGCGGGAGCTCAACGTCTACTCGGTCATCGTTCCCCACAGCGCCCGGCTGGCCGACATCGAAGCGCACCGCCCGCAAGGGGTGATCCTGTCCGGCGGCCCGGAGAGCACGACCGACGAAGCCGCGCCCGGTCTGCCGGCAGGTCTGCTGGAAGCGGGCCTGCCGATCCTGGCGATCTGCTACGGCATGCAGCTCGTGGCCCGCGACCTGGGTGGCCGCGTGCAACGCGGCTCGGGGCGCGAGTACGGCAAGGCGGAGCTGAGCGAGTACGGGGGCGAGCTGTTCCGGGGCGTGGAAGGCGAGTTCGTGGCCTGGATGAGTCATGGCGACTCGGTCGCCGGCCCACCTCCCGGCTTCAACGTGAGCGCCTCCACCGCCGACACACCCGTCGCCGCCATGGAGGCTCCCGACCGACGCATCTACGCGCTGCAGTTCCACCCGGAGGTGCGACACACCCCCAAGGGCATGACGCTGCTCGAGCGCTTCGTCGAGACCACCGGCATCCCGCGCACGTGGACGCCTGCGAACATCGTGCAGCAGATGACCGCCGAGGTGCAGGCACGAGTAGGCGACGAACGGGTCCTGCTCGGCATCTCCGGCGGCGTCGACTCCACC
>CAYOXR010000408.1:0-4662 GCA_964407955.1 uncultured bacterium
GTCAGGTGATCATGCTCTCGCAGGACGGCATCATCGTCGATGTCGGCGCCAAGATCGAGGGCATCCTGCCGTACAACCAGCTCTTCGAGTTCGAGACGACCGCCGAGGACGCCGCCAAGTACTTCAAGCCTGGCGACGAGATCCAGGTGTACGTCGTCCGCTCGGACATCCCCAACAACACCATCGTGCTCTCCAAGAAGCGGGCAGACCAGGAACGCGCCTGGAACCTGCTGCAGGAGATCCACGACAAGAGCAAGCCGGTCGAGGTGGAGATCATCGAGAAGGTCCGCGGCGGCCTCGTCGCCAACCTCGGCATCCGCGCCTTCCTGCCGGCCAGCCAGGTGGACGTGCGGCGCGTCAACGACCTCTCGCCGTTCGTCGGGCAGCGCCTCAAGGTCAAGATCATCGAGCTCAACCGGCGTCGCAACCGGGTGATCATCTCGCGCCGCGCCATCCTCGAAGAGGAGATCGCCGAGAAGAAGGCCGAGACGCTCAAGACCCTCGAGCCCGGCCTGAAGCTCGACGGCGAGGTCGTGGAGATCACCGACTTCGGCGTCTTCGTCAACCTCGGCGGCATCGACGGCCTGGTGCACCGCAGCGAGCTCACGCACGGGCGCTTCAGCCACCCGCGCGACGTGGTGAAGGTGAGCGACAAGGTGCGTGTCGAGGTGCTCGACATGGACCTCGAGCGCGAGCGCATCAACCTCTCCATGAAGTCGCTCATGCCGAACCCGTGGGACAACGTGCTGGCCAACTACTCGATCGGCCAGAAGGTCGCGGGCAAGGTCACCAACCTGACCCCGTTCGGCGCCTTCGTGGAGATCGAGCCCGGCCTCGAGGGCCTCATCCACGTCAGTGAGATGAGCTGGACCAAGCGCGTGCGGCACCCCAAGGAGATCGTCACGGAGGGTGACGACGTCGAGGCGATGATTCTCAAGATCGACACCAGCCAGCAGCGCATCTCGCTCGGCCTGCGCCAGACCCAGCCCGACCCCTGGAGCTCCCTGCCGGACCGCTTCCCGCCCGGCACCGAGGTCACCGGCCCCATCACCGGCATCACCGACTTCGGGGTGTTCATGGAGATCGAAGAGGGGATCGAGGGCCTGGTTCACATCAGCGAGCTCAGCCACGACCACATCGAGAACATCAACGACCACTTCAAGCGCGGCGACGAGGTCACGGCCGTGATCCTCAACATCGATCCCGTCGAGCAGCGCGCCAGCTTGTCGCGCAAGCGCCTTCTCCCGTTCTCCGCGACCGACCTCGACTCGGTCGGGACGGGCACGCCCGCATCGCGTGGCGGGGGCGGCCGGCGCGGGCGCCGCAGCCGGCGTGGCTCGGACATCGATTACGACTACAGCTACGCGGCGGCAGACGCGAACACCAAGGCAACCACCAAGCTCGGTGACGTCTATGCCGACCTGTTCGCCCAGTTCGGCCTGACCGAGACCAAGGGTGAGGACGAGGCTTCCGACACCGTCGAGGCCGAGGCCGAGGCGCCGGCGGAAGCCGTCGAAGCGGAAGCCGTCGAAGCGACCGCCGCGACCGAAGCGGCGCCAGAGGAAGTCGAGGAGCCCGTCGCGGTCGAAGCCGAGAAGGCGGAAATGGACGTCGAGGCGGACGCTGAGGCCGAAGCCAAGGACGAAAGCAAGGACGAGGCCAAGGCAGAAGCCAAGGCCAAGAAAGAGATCGACGTCCAGGCCGAGGCAGCAGCCGAGGCGGAGACGCCTGCAACCGAGGCCACAGCCGAGCCGGCCGCTGCCGAGGCAGAGGCCACGCAAGAGGCCAAAGAGCAAGCCGAGGAGGGCGAGCCCGAGAACGCCATCGATGCCGCGGAGGCGGCCGCGATGCTGACCGCCGCCTTCCGGGAAGGCCGACGGCCCAAGCAGGCCGAGCAGGCAGCCGATGCTGGAGCGGCCGGCGAGGCGGCCGATGCTGGAGCCGCGGGCGAGGCAGCCGATGCTGGAGCCGCGGGCGAGGCGGCCGGTGCCGACGACGAGGCCGCCGAGAAGGAAGACGCCGAGGTTCCCAAGGCCTGAGCGCCCTTCACCGAACCAATCGCCTACATGCGGCCCCGCTCCTGCGAGCGGGGCCGTTCACGTGCGCTTCCAACGGGCGCAACAGGCACGCCGGCCGGCCGGCGTCCGGTGCTACGGTTCAGCCGTGCGCGACCCCCTTCACCTCGACAGAACTGCCGCGGCGTACGACGCCGTACGCCCCGGTTATCCCGGGCCTCTGATCGACGCCGTGCTGGCGGAGGCCGGAACCGTGACCGAGACGCTCGAGCTCGGCTGCGGAAGCGGGCAACTCACGCGCTCACTGGCCACCAGGGGCCTGAAAGTGCATGCCATCGACATCGGAGCGGCGCTCCTGAAGCGGGCCCGCGCCAACTTCGCCGCGTACCCTCAGGTGCGCTTCGAGCAGGCCGATCTGCGGGCGTGGTCGCCCCCGCGGCGCTGCGACCTGGTCGCGTCAGCTTCGGCGTTCCACTGGCTGCCGACCAAACAAGCCCTCGCCCTCGCCGCCGACGCCTTGCCGCCCGGCGGCACGCGGGCGATACTCAGGCACGACCACCCACTGCCCCTCACAGGCTTCCACCGCCGCGCGCAGGCCGTCTACCGGCAGGTCTTCCCCGCTGACCCCGGTATCGCGGCGATGCCGAGCGACGAAGACCGCATCTCCGCGGTGAGCGCCCAGTTCGCGCTCGAGCCGCGACTCGGCCCTGTGACCGAGCGAACCGTCCGATGGTCCGCACACTACGACAGGGACACGTACCTGAAGCTCCTGCGGACCTACTCGGATCAGGGCTCCTTGCCGCCCGACCGCTGGCGGACGCTCTCGAGCGGTCTTGCCGCGATCATCGACCAGGAGCACGGCGGCAACGTGGAGAGGCCCTACCTGACGGTCGCGTGGATCGTGCATCGGCGCGGAACAGCCATGCGGGCCCCCGGGAGCCGTGCCCTGCACGCCGAGCCGCTCACATCCGCCGAAGCCGGTCGATGCGCTCCTCGATGGGCGGGTGGGTGGCGAGCAGATGCATGGCGTTGTGCCTCGCAAGCGGGTTGACGATGAACAGGTGCCGCACCCCCTCCGACACCTCCAGGCCCTCGCCCTGGTAGGCGGCGAGCTTCTCCAACGCGCTGGCGAGGCCTTCCGGGTTGCGCGTGATGTACGCCCCCGTGGCATCGGCCAGGAACTCACGTCGGCGGCTCACGGCCAGGCGAAGGATCGTAGCCAGGATCGGCCCCAACACCAGCAGCACGATCAGCAGCACGATCATGATCCCCTGGCCCCGGTTGCCGCTCCGGTCGCGGCTGCCGCGGGACCGACGCGGGCCACCGAATGCCCCGAACTGGAACCAGCGCAATACCAGGTCGCGAAGGATCACGATCACCCCGATGGTCGCGGCGAGCATCGACATGAAGCGGATGTCGTAGTTCTTCACGTGCGACATCTCGTGCGCCACCACGCCCTCGAGCTCCTGGCGATCGAGCATGTCGATCAGGCCACGGGTGACGGCGATGGAAGCGTGCTGCGGGTCTCTGCCGGTCGCGAACGCGTTGGGCGCAGGCGAGTCGATGACGTAGATGCGCGGCGTGGGCACGCCGGCGCCGATCGCGACCGCCTCGGTAACGTCGACCAGGTAGCGGTGCTCGTCCTTGGTCGCCGGACGGGCACCGGACGCCCCCAGAGCGAGCTGGTCGCTGAACCAGTACGCGGCCACCGTCTGGCCCACCCCGAGGACCCCTGCCACAGACACGAAGACACCCGCCGATGCCGGATTGGTGACCTGCGCCAGCAGGTACGCGATGGCGGCCAGCAGCGCCGCCATGATCAGGCCGAGCAACCACGACATGCGGCGGTTCGAAGCCTGCCAGTCCAGCAAACTGATGCGCCGACCGGTGGCCCCGTCGGTGATGACGTTGGGAAGCGCCGCACCTTGTGGAACGCTCATGTTGGCTCAGCCGTCTGTGCGCGTCAACTCGCGAACGAGACCTTCGGCACTTCCTTCTCCGCCTCGGGGATCTCCAGGAACACGGCCGCCTTCTTGTTCATGGGGCCGGCGAAGAACATCCCCGGCATCGTCTCGATGCCGTTGTTGTACTGCAGCACCGCGTCGTTGTAGAACTGGCGGGCGTAGGCGATCTTGTTCTCGACGCTCGCAAGCTCCTCTTGCAGCATCTTGAAGTTCTCGTTGGCCTTGAGTTCGGGGTAGTTCTCGGCAACGGCGAACAGACGGCCCAGCGCCGCGGTCATCATGTTGGCGGCGCCGGCAGCCTCGTTCACGCCCTTGGCGTTCATCAGCGCGGAGCGCGAGCGGGCTACCTCCTCGAACACCTCCTTCTCGTGCGCAGCGTAGCCTTTGACGGTCTCAACCAGGTTGGGGATCAGGTCGACACGGCGCTTGAGCTGCACATCGATCTGGCTCCACGCGTTCTGGTAGCGATTCTCGAGCCGGATGATGCGGTTGTACACCCCCATCGCCATGATCGCCAGGATCACGATGATGACCAGCACCACGATGGTCGCCATAACACCTCCTGCGCCCAGTGTACTGGACACGGGCACATGCGGCGCCCGCCCCTCCCTCGCGCCATGAGCTAGCTGCGCAGACCCGGCGCGCGACAAGCTGTCGACGCGGCACCTCGGCCGCGGCCGGCC
>CAYOXR010000409.1:0-7393 GCA_964407955.1 uncultured bacterium
ATCGTGAGCTGCTTCATGCTCGGCGTGCCGACGCTGCCGGTGTACGCCGGTCAAATCCAGCGCCCCGGTCTCGGCGTGGACCTGGCCGTGTTCGACGAGCACGGGCGGGACGTGGTGGACGCGCCGGGCGAGCTGGTGTGCCGCCAGGCGCTGCCCTCGATGCCGCTGGCGTTCCTGGGCGACGCCGACGGGCGGCGCTACCGGGAGGCATACTTCTCGGTCTATCCAGGTTTCTGGCGGCACGGGGACCGCATCGCCCGCACGCCGGAGGGCGGCATCGTCGTCTACGGACGCAGCGACGCCACCCTCAATCCGGGCGGGGTGCGCATCGGCACGGCCGAGGTGTATCGCCCCCTCGAGCGCATACCCGAGGTGGTGGAGGCGGCAGCGGTTGGCCGCCGCAGCGGCGGGCACGGCGCCGGCGACGAGGAGATCTGGCTGCTGGTGGTGCTGGCCGAGGGCCGTCAGCTCGACGCCGGGCTGGCAGGGCGCATCAAGGCCGCGATCCGGGAAGGGGCCTCGCCCCGTCACGTGCCGCGGCGGATCCTGCAGGTGCCGCAGCTGCCACGCACCCGCAGCGGCAAGTCGATGGAGCTGGCCGTGGCGCGCCTGGTCAACGGTCTGGACGTGCCCAACGCTGCGGTGGCGGCCAACCCCGAGGCGTTCGACGGGGTGCGCGAGGCCGTGGAGGGTGCCGACACGGACGCCTGAGGCGAAGCCGGGCCGGTTCCCTCGAAGCGATCGGGGCGCGCCCGCGGGCGCGCCCCGAGGCGTGATGGAATTGCCGGCGAGGTGCCGGGCGGGCGCCTGGGGCCGGCTCAGCCCTTGACGGCGCCGGCGGTGAGGCCCGCCACGATGCGCTGCTGGAAGATCAGCACCAGGATGATGAGCGGCACGGTCACGATGACCGAGGCCGCCATGATCTGCGCCCAGGGCAGCACGTACTGGCTGGCGCCGCTGAACAGCGCGATGGCCACCGGTACGGTGCGGGCCTTGTCATCGACGGTGAAGGTGAGGGCGAAGAGGAACTCGTTCCACGCCTGGATGAAAGCCAGCAGCCCGGCCGTCACCAGGCCGGGCGCCATCACCGGCAGCAGCACCCGCGTGAGCGACTGGATGGGGGTGGCGCCGTCCACGAACGCAGCCTCCTCGAGCTCACGCGGGATCTCGCGCACGAAGCTGGTGAGGACCCACACCGTGAACGGCAAGGTGAAGACCATGTACGAGAGGATCAGGCCCCACCAGGTGTTGTAGAAGTGCAGCGTGCGGATGAGCACGAACATGCCGCCGAGGATGGCGATCTGCGGGAACATCGACACGCCCAGGATGCCGTAGAAGACCGAACGCTTGCCACGGAAGCGGATGCGCCCCAGCGCGTAGGACGCCGTCCCTCCGATGAGCAGGGAGAGGAGCGTGGTCAGGCCAGCCACGATGAGCGAGTTGAGGAGGTTGCGGGCGAACGGCTGGGCCGTGAAGACCGTAAGGTAGTTCTTCCACTGAGGAACGGGCGGCCAGTACACCAGCGGCGTCTGGAACAGCTCGTTGGGCGTCTTGAGCGAGGACGAGATAGCCCAGAAGAAGGGGAACACGAGATAGATGAACACCAGCACCACCAGGATGGCGAATGCCACCTGGCCGAGGTAGTAACCGACGCCGCGCCGCCGCATCAGTCCACCTCCACTCGGAGGGTGACGACGTAGATCACCACGAAGATGGCGATGATGATGAAGATGCCGACAGATAGGGCAGACCCGTACCCGAGCGCCCCGAAGTCGACGAGTTGCTGCCGCGAGTACACCGCCATCGACATCGTGGTCGGGTTGGTCCCGGTCATGACGTAGATCACGTCGAAGACGCGGAGCGCATCGAGCGTGCGGAAGATCAGGGCGACGAGCAGGGCCGGCCGAAGCAACGGGATCGTGACCCGCATGAAGTTCTGCCACGGATTCGCCCCGTCGACGCGGGCGGCCTCATACAGCTCGCCAGGGATCGACTGCAGACCGGCGAGCAGCAACAGCGCCATGAACGGCGTCGTCTTCCATACGTCCACCGAGATGATGGCGGGCAGCATCAATCTGGGGTTGGCGAGCCACGCATAAGCCTTGTGCGACAGGCCGAGCTTCATGATGATGTCGTTGACGACGCCGTAGACGTCGTTGTACATCCAGCGCCACATCTGCGCCGAAACCACCGTGGGGATGGCCCACGGGATGAGCATGGCGGTGCGCATGGTGCCGCGGCCGGGGAACTTGGCGTTGACGAGCATGGCGATCCCGAGCCCCAGAACGGTCTCGATCACGACGGACGCGACCGTGAAGATCACCGTGTTGCGTACCGAGTGCCACCACTGCGAGTCCTGCAGCAGGAACTTGTAGTTCAGCAGGCCCACGAAGTGCGACTCGAGGGGGAACTTGAGCAAGCTCGTCTGCGTGAAGCTGAGCTCGATCGTGCGGTAGAGCGGGTAGCCGGCGACCAGCAGGATGACGATCAGCGTTGGGGCGAGGAAGAGCCAGGCCGTACGCGCACGGCGGCGCTCGAGTGACATGTCCGGCCTGGAGCGACGCCCCTGGGCGTCAACGGTGGTCTGTTGCATCGGTCACCTCGGGCCGAGCGCATGTAGCGGGCAGCGGTCGGCCGATAGAAGGGCGGCCCCTCCCGCTTAGGGAGGGGCCGCGCATCCGAATGCCGGGCCTACCAGCCGGCGCCCTTGATGCGAGTGAGCTGCTGCTTGAGACCAGCCAGGGCCTGGTTCGCCTGCGCCTGGCCTGCCAGCACGTTGTGCACGGCGGTCCAGAAGGCACTGGAAACCTGGTTGTACTTGTCCTTGGTGGCCGTCGCGGGGCGCGCCACGGCGCTCGCGAAGACCGGCTTGAGCTGGTGAATGAACGGGTGGGCCTCCTCGATCGCCGAGCTGTCGTACAGCGCCAAGCGCGAGGGCAGGAAGCTGCCCTTGACGGCGCGCTCGGTCTCGACCTGCGCACTGGTCAGGTACTTGACGAGTGCGGCCGCTTGGGCCTGGTGCTGAGAGAAGCGCGACACCGCGAGCTGCCAGCCGCCCAGCGTGGCGGCATGCCGTCCCTGCGCAGTATCGGCCTTGGGCAGCACCGTGACGGCGAACTTGTCCTTGATGGGGCTACCGGCAGCCTGACCCTCGCTGTAGGCATAGGGCCAGTTGCGCATGAAGGCCGCGTTGCCCGCCTGCCACACGCCGCGCGCAGTCTCTTCCTGGTAGCTCAGCACGCCCGGAGGCGAGATGGTGCCGACCCAGCTGGCCGCCATCTGGATGGCCTGGGCCGCCTGCGGGTTGTCGATGGTGATGTTGCCCTGCGGGTCGACGATGGTGCCGCCGCCGTAGGAGTAGATCCACTCGAGGGCGTCGCACGTCAGGCCTTCATAGGAGTTGCCTTGCCAGACGAAACCCCAGAACTTGGAGTTGCCGTTGGCGCGCTCGCCGGCCTGGATCTTCTGCGCCATGGTCGTCAGCTCCGACCAGGTGGTCGGCGGTTTGCTGTAGCCGTACTGTTGGAGAAGGTCCGTGCGGTAGTAAAGCACGCCCGCGTCGTTGAACCACGGGATGGCAACCTGCTTACCTTCGTACTGGTCGTTCGTCACGAGGGCCTGGATGAACGGGCTGAGGTCGCTCTGGCTGAAGTAGGGCGACAGGTCGATGAAGTAGCTGCCCAGGATGCCAGGGTAGGTCACGTCGATCTGGTAGATGTCGATGCTGCTCGACTGCGCGCTCAGCTGCTGCTGATAGAGCGCCAGCCGGTCGCTCGTCGAGTTCGGGGTGGACACCACCACCACGGTGTTGCCCGTCTGCTGGGCCCAGGCCTGCGTCTCCTCCTTGCAGAGCTGCAGCTCGTTGCCGACAGCGCCGCAGGAGATGTGCAGCGTCACGCCCTGCGCGAGCGCCGATCCCCCGACCAAGCCTCCGACCGCGACCAAAATGGCCAGCCACAAGCGTTTCATGGATCACCTCTTTCCTTAGGAACCGCCCCGTCAGCCGATCGCCGGCGGAGGGATGTTACCCACCTCTTCCGAAGGAACGCACCACCACCGCTCGCTCTCTCGCTTACGGACGTCTCGGTTTGCCTTCGTTACCCCCGGAATGGTCGTCTGCTCCGCAGGAACGATAGCACGCACCCGTCGGCATCGCAACCGGTGTACCGGCCCTGCCTGCCGTCCAGGTGCCGACAGCGCCGCACGATCGGCGGCCGGCTCAGGCCAGCGGGCGGCCGACCATCTTGGTGATGATCTGCTGGAACTCGATCTCGTGGAACGGCTTGAGCAGTACCTCGGCCCGCGGCCGCCTGGCCCGCCCGAAGAGCCCACCCTTGGGCGCCTCGTCGACCAGCATCAGCACCGGCAGGTGGCTCTGGCCGGCCTGCTTGCGGAGCTCCTTGACGAGCTCCCAGCCGGCGCCCTGCTGATCGTCCACCACCAGTGCGGATGGGTGGATGCCAGGCAGCACCTTGAGGGCGTCGTCGTAGTCGAGCGCCACCTCGGCGCGCAGGCGCGCACGCTGGAGCGACAGCCGCAGCAGCCGCTGCAGCGCACTGCTCGGCGACACCGCCAACACCAACGGGTCCTCGACGCGGAACGGCTGGGCCTCGACGACGCCGCGCGTGGCGAGCTCGTACATGAGGTGGAAGACGTGTTTCTCGGTCAGGTCGAGCTCGGCTGCCACCGAGCGCGCGGTGCGCTTGCCGTCGATGTAGCCGAGCACCTCCCAGGCGCCGGCCGGCATGTCGACCTTGGTGGGGTCGCCGCTGCGGCGGTAGATCGTGTCCGCGTCCACGACGCCCCCTTCGAACTCGTGAAGGCGCTGGGCCACCGACATGAGCAGCGCCAGGGCATCGACGGAGTGGTTGGTGGGCGCCTGCGAGGCCCAGCCGGAGCGCTCGGCGAAGTTGAACTGCCCGTCGGACCAGCTCATGAGCTCGGTCACGACCTCGAGCACCTGACGTTCCAGCGCCCGCTTGAGATCGTCTTCATCGATGAGCCGCATCTCGACGGCCATCAGGCCCAGGGGCGTGCCGGCATTCTCGACGTGCTGGCGCCTGAGGATCTCCTGCACCTCGTGCGTCGTCAGCAGGTCCATGCGCACCAGGATCTCGCCGAGGTGCACGCCGGGTGAGATGTGGGCATACTGGATGCGACCCTGCTCGAAGTAGATGCGCGCCCGAGCCTTGCCGCGCATGACCGTCAGGATGCCGGACTTCTGGCCGGTGGCGATGATCTGGAACACGTCCGACAACGGAACGTTGCGCAGGCTGCCCTCGATCATCCCGAGCTCAACCGCTCTCGCCGAACAGGCCCGCCGGCGTCGCGGCCAGGGGCAGGCCCAGGTGCTGGTACGCGGCTTCCGTCGCCATACGCCCGCGCGGCGTGCGCTTGAGCAGGCCGCGTTGGATCAGGAACGGCTCGTAGACCTCCTCCAGGGTGGCCCGGTCCTCGCCGACGGCCGTCGCCAGCGTGTCCAGCCCCACCGGACCGCCGGCGAACTTCTCAACCAGCGCCTCCAGGATGGTGCGGTCGCGGCGGTCGAGGCCGGCGTCGTCGATGCCCAGCGCGCCCAGCGCCGTGCCCGTGCGCTCCACGCTGATGCGCGCCTCGCCGGCCACGTCCGCGAAGTCGCGAACGCGCCGGAGCAGGCGCTTGGCGATGCGCATGGTGCCGCGTGCCCGTCGCCCGATCTCCAGGGCGGCGGCGGGCTCGAGCGCGAAGCCGAGCAGGTCGGCGTCCTTGGCGACCGCCTCGGCCAGATCGTCGTCGCTGTAGAAGTCGAGGTGCTCGATGATGCCGAAGCGGCTGCGCAGGGGGCCCGTGATCAGGCCCGGCCGCGTGGTCGCACCGACCAGCGTGAAGCGCGGCAGGTCGAGGCGGATCGAGCGCGCCGCCGGACCCTGCCCGAGCACGATGTCGATCTTGAAGTCCTCCATGGCGGGGTAGAGGTGCTCCTCGGCCACCCGTCCCAGGCGGTGGATCTCGTCGATGAACAGCACGTCGCCGTCCTCGAGCGCATTGGTGAGGATGGCGGCGAGGTCGCCCGGCTTCTCGATGGCGGGACCGCTGGTGACGCGGATGCCCACCCCCAGCTCGGCAGCGATGATGTGCGCCAGGGTGGTCTTGCCCAGGCCGGGCGGGCCGTACAGCAGCACGTGGTCCAGAGGCTCGTCGCGGTTGCGCGCCGCCTCCAGGTAGACTTCGAGCTTGCGTTTGAGCCGTCGCTGCCCGATGTACTCCGCGAGCGTCGACGGCCGCAGTCGCGCGTCCTCCACGGCATCACACTAGCACGTGCCCGAGACGCCCAGACATGCGGAACCTAACGCCTGACAGGGCGGTCCGCACGCCGCCCGCGGCCGCCTGGCGGGGGCGGCGGTGCTAGCCTGTCCGCCATGGATGCAGAGCCGCCACACGGGGTGGGCGAGCGTGGACGCCTGCTCATCTCCTGCCCGGACCGGCCCGGCATCGTGGCCGCCGTGTCCCGCTTCCTGTTCGACTGTGGCGCCAACATCTCCGATGCCGACCAGCACAGCACCGACCCACGCGGTGGCACCTTCTTCATGCGCATGGCGTTCGACCTTCCCGGCGCCGACCTCGCGCCTGGGGCGCTCGACCTCGACGGTGTCCGCGCCGCCTTCGGCCGTGACATCGCGCCGCGTTTCGGGATGCGCTGGCGCATGGCCGATGCGCGGGCGCCCAAGCGCATCGCGATCCTCGCTTCCAAGGTCGAGCACTGCGTGCAGGAGCTGCTCTGGCGGCGCCGGGCTCGGGAGTTCAGCGACGACATCGTGATGGTCGTCTCGAACCACGAGCGGCTGGCGGATCTGGTGGCGTCCTTCGGCGTGCCGTTCCATCACCTCCCGTTGGACGCCGACGGCAAGCCGGCCCAGGAGGCACGCGTGCTCGAGTTGCTCGACGGCGCGGCGGACGTCGTCGTGCTGGCGCGCTACATGCAGATCCTCAGCCCGGCGTTCGTGGCGCGCTTCCAGGAGCGGATCATCAACATCCACCACTCGTTTCTGCCCGCCTTCAGCGGCGGCCGGCCCTACCATCGCGCCTACGAGCGGGGCGTCAAGCTCATCGGTGCCACGGCCCACTACGTGACCGACGAGCTCGACCAGGGGCCGATCATCGAGCAGGACGTGGTCCGCGTCAGCCACCGGCAAAGCGTGCCCGAGCTGGTGCGGCTGGGTCGTGACATCGAGCGGCGGGTGCTGGCCCGAGCCGTGGCGCTCCACCTCGAGGACCGCATCCTGGTGCACGGCAACAAGACGATCGTGTTCGACTGAGCCGCCCGAGGCTGCGGTAGGCTTGGACGTGCCGTCGCCGGGCGGCGGCGTGCACGGGAGGTCTTCGGATGCAGACGCATCGTGTACGCATCGGTGAG
>CAYOXR010000410.1:0-3595 GCA_964407955.1 uncultured bacterium
GCTGCAACCCAGGCAACCGGGAGGTAGCGGGCGGCGCCGTCGCTATCATGGCAGCAACGAGCCTCGCCCCGGTGGCGCCCGCCGGGCGCCTTGGAGGTGCGCCATGTCGTCCGACCCCGTGCTGGCTTCCTTCCGCAAGAACCTCGCCTTCCTGCTCGAGGAGACCTTCGCGTCCCCGGCGCGGCCGGAAGGCAACGCCTATCTCGACCGCCAGACCGGCTGGGAGCCCACGCTGGCGTCGATCTCCGCCGAGCAGGCCTCGCAGTCGCTCGCGCCCGGCGGCAGCACCATCGCCGGCCACGTGGAGCACGCGCGGCTCTACCTGGACGCGCTGCTGCGCTACGCCGACGGTCAGGCGGGCGAGGTCGACTGGGACGCGACCTGGGGCGTCCACGAGGTCACACCCGTGGTCTGGGACGCGACGCGGAGGTCCTTCGAAGAGACCTCGTCACGCGTGGTGAGGGCGTTCGAGGACCGCGAGTCCTGGGACGATCACGTCATCGGCGCGGCCATGGCCATCCTGGTGCACTCCGCCTACCACCTGGGCGCGGTGCGGCAGAAGCTGCTGGCCCTACACGAAGGCTGAGCCGGCGCCGGGTCGAGGCGCCGTTCAGGCCGAGTCGCGAACCTCGGACTTCATGAGCGTGACGAGCTGGTCGAGGGCCTTGCCCCAGCCGTCGACGAAGCCCATCGCCTCGTGCTTGCCGCGGTCTTCCGGGTCGCGGTGCATGGCGATGGCGGTGTACTTCGTGCCGGTCCCCTGCGGCTCGAGGAGGATGACCGCCGTGAAGGGGAACTCCGTCACCGACTTGCGTGCCGGTGCGGGTCGGTAGCCGGGCGCCAGCGCGCCGGTCCAGATGAGCCGCCGCCCCGGCGTGACCTCCAGGTAGCAACCCTCGCTCGCCATCTCCTCGCCTTCGGGGGAGCGCATCACCACGCGGAAGCGGCCGCCCGGGCGCAGCTCGATGTCGCACTCCGGGGTGGTGTAGGGGGCGGGCGTGAACCACTTCTTCAGGTGGCGCGGCTCGGTCCATGCCGCCCACACCAGGTCAGGCGGGACGTCGACCCAGCGCTCCAGGACGAGGTCCAACGCGGGATCGACGTTGACATCGGCGACGTCGGTCATGCGTCTCCCTCCTTCAGCTCGAGCACGTACGCGTCGAGCCGGTCGAGCCTGGCTCCCCAGAGGCGCCTGGCGCGCTCCATCCAGGTCTCGGCCCGGGCCAGGCGCTCCGGCGTGAGGCGATAGGTGCGGACGCGCCCGCGCTTCTCCGAACGCACCAGGCCGCTCACCTCCAGCACCTGCAGGTGCTGCATGAACGAGGGCAGCGCCATGGCGAACGGCTCGGCGAGCTCGCTGGCGGCGGCGGGCCCCTCGCTGGGCCGCTTCACGACGGCCCGCCGCGTGGGATTGGCGAGCGCATGGAACACGCGGTCGAGGGCCGCCTCTTGGTTAGCCATACGCCCAACTGTAGGGTGTCGGCTCGCTCAGGCCAATGCCTGAGTGACGCCTGTCGGCCCGAGGCACCCTGGCGACCCGAGCGGCGCGACGCGTCTGCGCACGCCTCAGCGCGCCTACGCACGTTCGCGCGTGTGCGAATCACGGCGGTAGGAAGGCGACGGCAAGCACCTGCTGGCTGCCCCACACCACCAACGGCAGCAGCACGGCGGTCAAGAACCCCCGGAGGGTGCTGCGGCGCCAGGGCCAGGTCGACGCCTTCTCCAGCAGCGCGAGCTCCGCCGACAGCCCCGTGATCGCCTTGGCAAGGCCGTCCATGGCCGCGTAGTCGCCGCCTTCGACGTCGCTGTGAAGCCGCCGCGTGACGGCGCGGATCTTCGCGTGCGTGGCCAGCACGCGGCGGTTGCGTTCCTCCACGAGCCGCTGGTGGGCGCCCCACAACGGCCACAGGAAGGTGGCGAAGGCGAGCCCCACGACCACCGCCACCATCGAGAACAACAGGCGCATGACCGAAACGCCCACGTCGTGGGGATAGGTGGCGACCCAGGCGTAGCCGATCGCAACGACGCCGAGGGCGTTCTGGACCGCGTAGCGCGAGAACGCATAGAGCGGGCCGGCAGCGAACAGGTCGATCACCGCGTGGCGCCGATAGATGCGGTCGATGAGGCTGAGCTGGCGAACGCCGTGGTAGACGAACGTGCCGATCACGACCCAGTCGAGGCCCTGCGTGAGGGCCGTCTCGAGGTAGACGAGGGCTCCCCCGGTCGCGTACTTGAAGGAGCCGAGGTGGCCCGCCATGATCACGTTTCGCTGGAACACCGCGAAGCCCACGCCCAGCGCCGCGGCCAGCGCCGCGGCCGCGGCAGGCATGGTCGTGAGGCGGCGGCGCAGCGAGGCCACCTGCTCGTCGTCGAGCGTCAGCGCCGGACGCATGGCATCGAGCGCGCGCCCCGCCGCCGCGTCGAGATGGTGCATCACCGCCAGCCCGGCCACGCCCGTGCCGAACAGCACCAGGTGGAACGGGAAGATCGTGCCCGTCGGATAGGCACCGTCCGCCCACTTGAGCACGGTGATCGTGCCGACCACCAGCAGATAGCCCGCACCGTACGTCAGCCAGGGCGACCATGGCAGCCGGTTTATCGCCAGCTGGAGCCTGTCGGCCCAGCTCATGGTGAAGGACGACCTTCGGCCGCGCGGCGCGGCACGCTCCACGGGGTGCAGTGACACCGCCGACCTCCCTCTCCCGCTTCGGTTGGACTCCCATTGTAGCGGGTCGACCGCGGCTGCGGCGGCACCGAGTCACGACCGCGACGTGGCGGCCTCAACACCGTGACAGGCCGGCTGTGGGCACTGTCGAGGTGAGCGCGCCGGACGACGCGAGGCTAGCGGGCGGCGGCCGCCTTCACCACGTCGAGCGCGCGCTCGAGCCGGATCTTGGCCTGCGTCGGCAGATCGGCCAGCGCCCCGGCGGTGACGCCTTCGGCCAGCGAGAACATCTCCTCGGGATCGAGGATGTGCACCGCGATGGCGCCCTCGGCCTCGCGCAGCACCACGTTGCAGGGAAGCAAGAGCCCCATCTCGCGGTCGGTGTCCAGCGCCTCATACGCGAGCGCCGGGTTGCAGGCGCCCAGGATCTCGTAGCGCTCCATGTCCCTGTCCAGCTTCTGCTTCATGGTGGCCTGCACGTCGATGGTGGTCAGGATCCCGAAGCCCTGCTCCTTCAACGCCGCTACGACGCGCTCCTTCACCTCGTCGTAGCTGCCAGCGACCTCGATGCTCATGCCGTAGTGCGCCATGCTCGCTCCTCCTGCGCCCCATGCCCGGCACCCTCATGCCGTTGCCGCCAGCGTAGCGATGAGGGGCGCGCGGGTCCAGCGGACACCCCCTGGGGATATGACCGACGCTAGCACCCACCCAGGCTCTTGGGGTTCCTCCAGGTCACGCATCGTGTGCGCATTCGGCAATACCTTCGTGTGGCGGTACGACTCTCTGGTCGGACATGGTTCGCCTCCTTCCCTTGCCCGGCAACGGCCCAGGAGCAGGCAAGTCCCAGGCGCACGGTCGGCGTTGGGGCTCGGGAGGACATCTCGAGCAGGAGACGCGGCCGTGCCAACCCGCAGCGCCAGGCAGGGCTAT
>CAYOXR010000411.1:0-12717 GCA_964407955.1 uncultured bacterium
GGGAACGCAGCCTCGTCCACTTCCATGACCAGCGCGTCGCCCGCCCCGTCGAGCAGCGAGGCCGCGATGCCCTGGTGCATGTTGGCGCCCTCGTGATTGGCGACCACGCGCCGTCCGCTGGACTCCAGGAAGTGACGGACCAGCGTCATCGTCGAGGTCTTGCCATTGGTGCCGGTGATCACCACGCGCAGGCCCGCCCGCGCCGCGCTGCGCGCCACGAAGTCCGGGTCGAGGCGCAACGCCACCCAGCCGGGCAGCGTCGTCCCCCCGCCGGGACGCACCACCCGCAATACGTTCCTCGCCAAGCGCCCGACTGCGGGCGCCAGCAGCTGCCACGTCGACAACGGCTGTCCTCCTGCGGGGCACATGCGCACTCGGGGACGCCTCGGCCCGCCTGAGCGCCGCGGCCCGTGGGCCGCGAGGGCCTGCGCCCCGGCGCGCCCCCATGCTACGTCGGCTCGGTGAGCGCTGCACCAGGTCACGCCCGCCGCCCGCCACGTGACGACGCCCACCTCCCGGCGCTGGTAGCCTGACGGGCACATGGACTACCGTCCCCTCGTGGTCGCCGTCGACGTCCAGCGGCTCTACCGGGACTTCGCCCCCTGGGCGCTCCCCGCGGTGGGCGCCGTGGCCGCGAGCATCGTGCGGCTGGTTGACGCCCTCGACTGCCCCCTGGTGTGCACGCGCAGCGTGATGCCGAGCGCCCGCGGCGTCCTGGCCGGGCCGTGGGCCGCATACGAGCGCCGCTGGCAGGACCTCGCGCGCCGCGCGGCGGCGGAGCCCGCGCTCCTCGAGCCGCTGCCCGAGCTGCAGGCCCGCTGCCGGGCCGTGTTCGACAAGCACAGCTACTCCGCCTTCGAGGCGCCCGACTTCGCCCGCCACGTCGCGCGGGCGGCGCCGGCGCCGCTGCTGGTGAGCGGTGTCGAGACCGATGTCTGCGTCTTGGCGACGGTCTTCGGCGCCGTGGACCGCAACATCCCGGTGTGGCTGGTGACCGACGCGCTGGCGGGGCCGGACCCGGCCGCGGCGCGCGGCGTGCTCGCGACCCTCGCCCGCATGCCGGAGCAGGTGAGGCTGATCGACTGCGACGCCGCCGTGGCAACGCTGGCAGGCGAGCCGTGAGCGGCCCCGCCGCACCAACGTCGCCGCCCGATGTCGAGTCGGCGTTCCTGGCGGCCGAAGGGGTAAGCCATGCCTATGCCGGCACGGCGGCGCTCGTCGGCGTCGACCTGGCGTTGCCCCGCGGCTCCCTGACGTGCTTGATCGGTCCCACCGGCTGCGGCAAGACCACGCTGCTGCGCGCCCTGGCAGGCTTCATCGCGCCCGACGCCGGGCGCATCCGCATCGCGGGGCGTGACGTCACCGCGCTCGACCCGGCAAGGCGCGGCATCGGCTTCGTGTATCAGGACCTGGCGCTCTTCGCCCACATGTCGGTGCGCGGCAATGTCGGCTTCGGGTTGCGGGCGCGCGGCGTTCCCAGGCGTGAGATCGAACGCCGTGTGGCCGACATGCTCGGCCGCGTGGGGCTGGCGGGTTTCGAGGGGCGACTGCCGGCGACGCTGTCGGGCGGCCAGCGGCAACGCGTGGCGCTCGCCCGAGCGCTGGTGTTCGAGCCCGACATCCTTCTGCTCGACGAACCGTTCGCTTCCCTGGACAAGAACGTGCGCGCGGACATGCAGCAGGAGGTCCGGCGCCTCCAGGCCGGCGCCGGGATCACCACCATGCTCGTGACGCACGACCAGCAGGAGGCGCTTCGACTCGCCGACCACCTGGTGATCATGAACCGGGGCCGCATCGAGCAGGCGGGCGCTCCACGCGAGCTGTACGGGCGGCCGGCGACGGTCTTCGCGGCGCGCTTCCTGGGCGACGCCAACCTGTTTCCGGGCACCTTCCGGCGTGGACCCGACCGCCTCGAGGGGGCCCGCACATTCTCCCTGGCGCGCGTGCCGGCGGGCGTGTCGGACGGCGCCCGCGCGACCGCGATGATCCGGCCGGAGGACGTCGTGCTGGCAACCGACGCCGCCGCTCCCACCTCCGACGCCTGCCGCGCCAGCGTGGAAGAGGCCGGCTTCGGCGGCGTCACCACCCAGGTGCGCGCGCGAACCGACGCCGAGGGCATGATCGTCAGCGTGATCGCCGCGGGCGCCGAGGCTGCGGCCCTCGCGCCCGGCACGTCGGTATGGCTATCCTTTCCTCGAGAGCGCATCAGCTTGATCCCGGAGGAGCCATCGTGAGCCTGCGCGAGATCGCGCCTAGATTCCAGCTCAACACCTGGTCTGCCAACCACCCTGCAGCCGTCGTGGACGCCGTTTCCGGGGCACTCGTGCTCCCCGTCGCCTACAGTGCCGCGGCCAACGCGGTGTCGACGGGGGACGATCCGAGGCGCCGCCGACTGGGGCCCCGCCGCCTCGACGGCTCCGAAGCGACGCTCGAGTTCGAGCACGCCGGCTCCACCTTCCGGATCGTCTACCGCAAGCCCGCGCCCGCGCTCTTGCTGGCCGAGCTGCGCGCCGTCAACCTGGCCGAGTGGGGACTGCGCACCTGGCTGAACGTCCTGGTGTGCGGCGCCGGCGCCGGGCTCGGCTCGCCCGAGCCCGCGCAGGCGCCGCAGGCCGGGGCCGACGGCGTCGTGCGGGTCGAGGCGCCGGGGCGCGGCCTGGCGCTCGTGCCGGGCGCTTCTCCGAGCTACGTGACCCTCCACGCCAGCGTCGCAGACTTCGAGGCCGACATCACGGGCAACGGCTACTACGCCGACGCCACCGCGCTGCGGCCGGGCGCGCCACCAGCGGGCGGACCGGTCGTGGCGCTGCGCTTCAACCTCGAGGCCACACCCGTGGTGCGCTTCGCGCTGGCGCTCGGCGCGGACGCCGAGGCCGCGGCCGCCAGGGCGCGTGCGGGGGCGCGCCGGTTGGTGGCCCTCGATGCGGCCGGCGACACCCACGCCGAGGCCGCCCGCTCCGACGCCGACGAAGGGCTGGCGGCCGTCGCCGCCGTGATGGGCTGGAACAGCGTGCTGGACGTAGCCAACCAGCGCTGGTACACAGCGCCCACGCGGGCGTGGGTGGGCGGCAAGTTCGGCGGCTGGTTCACCTGGCTCGACGACACCTTTTTCCACGCCTACCTGGCCGCAGGGCAGGACGTCGTGGCGGCGCTCCGCAACCTCGAAGTGGCCATGAGCGCGGTCACCCCGGAAGACAACCTGGCCTGCCTGCTCAGCCCGCGCACCCGCTGGCTGGACCGCTCGCAGAGCCCCATCGGCGCCTACGTGCTGCTGTCGTACTACTTGCGTTCCGGCGACCGCGCCGCTCTTAAGCGCTTCCGGCCGGTGCTCGCCCGCGCCCTCGCGTGGTGGCTGCGCGAGCGGCGGGACGAGCGCACCGGACTGTTCGCCTACGGCACCTCGGCCTACGCCCACGGGGCCTTCGCAGGGAGCGCGCTGGCCGCCCGCGACGAGTCGTTCATGGACAACAGCCCGCTCTTCGACGGCGTGCCCCTCGATCCGGACAGCGGACGCCTCAGGCACGTCGACGTGGGGCTGTCGAGCCTGGTCGCGCTGGAGGCCGAGATGCTCGCGCGCGTGAGCGCTTTGACCGGCGACGCCACCGCCGCCGCGTCGCTCACGAAGCGTGCGGAGGCGATCCGGTCCGCCATCGAGGAACATCTGTGGGACGACGACGCCGGCGCCTACACCAACCTCGACGCGACGGGCGCGCACAGCCCGAGGCTGGCGCCGACGAGCTTCTACCCGCTGCTGGCGGGGGCGGCCTCGCGCGAACGTGCCGAGCGTCTGGTCAGCGAGCAGCTCTTGAACGAGGCCCGCTTCTGGGGTCGGTTCGCCCTTCCCACCATCCGCCGCGACGACCCCGCGTTCGCCGACCAGGTGTACTGGCGCGGCCGCGTCTGGCCGCCCACCAACTACCTGGTCTATCTGGGCTTGCGCCGCTACGGCTTCACCGACGCCGCCCACGCGCTCTCCGAGCGCTCGTTCGCCATGTTCGCCGCTGGCTGGCGCGAGCACGGACACTGCTTCGAGAACTACAACGCCGTCACCGGCCAGGGCGACGACGGCTCGGACTCGGACGCCTTCTACGGCTGGGGCGCGCTGATGCCGCTGATGCGGGTCGACGACGCCGTCTTCGCCTCGCCGTGGGAAGGCTTGAGTGTCGACGTGCAGCGTGGGCCGCTGCGCATCGGTACGCTCTGGCGCGGCCGCACCGTGCGCCTGGAGCCGGGGTCGGACCCCGGCGCCTGGCGGCTGACGCTGGACGACACGGCGCTGATCGGCGGCGACGGCGCCTGTCGCTTGTCCGGGATCGAGGTGGGTCGCGGTCGCCTGGCGTTCGACGTCGACAGCCCGGCCGCGCTGGCGTTGCACGTGCCCGGCCTGCGAGCCGCGCAGGTCCTGCACGCTGCACTGCCCGACGGCGTTAGCCTGGAGCAAGACGCCGACGGTGGGGTCCTCCACGTGTCCGCCGGCAGGCACCACGTCGGCCTGTCAGTGACCGCGGACTGGGAGCCGGGAAGGGACGAATCATGACGATGCCAGGCAGGTTGACACGTTGGGTAGTGGCCGCGGGCACCGCACTGGCGCTCCTCGGCAGCGTGGCCCTCGCGCAGAAGCCGACGCTGCTGATCGCCAACTGGCAGGGCTACGGCAGCGATCTGCCGTGGGTGGTGCAGGCGTTCGAGAAGCAGTGCGGCTGCACCGTGAAGCAGGTGGACTTCGGTTCCGAGCAGCAGCTCCTCAACATGCTGAAGCAGGGCGGTGTGGGCAAGATCGACGCCGCCCTGCCGAACTCGACCTACATCCGCTACGCCATCGATGACGGGCTCCTGCAGCCCATCGACGTCTCCAGGCTGAGCCATTACGGCGAGCTGATCCCGCAGCTCACCAGGCTCGGGGCGCTCACCCGCAACGGGAACGTCTACGGCGTCCCGTGGCTGTGGGGCACCGTCGGCATCGGCTACAACCCGGACCTGGTCGAGGCGCCGGTCAACGACTACGCCGCCTTGTGGGACCCGCGTTACGCCGGCAAGGCGACGTTCAACGACGACCCCGTGATCGCGGTGATGACGGCGGCGCTCTACCTGGGGGAGGACCCCTACCATCCGGACCTGGCCAAGGTGAAGCAGGCGCTGCTCGACCAGAAGCGCCTCGACGTCACCTACTGGGCGACCACCGACGACTTCACCAAGCTCTACACCTCCAAGCAGGTGGTCATCGGCAACGTCTGGTCGGGACTGGCCACGCAGATCGAGGCGAACGGCTATCCGATCGACTACGTGACGCCCAAGGACGTGGTGACCTGGGTCGACAACTGGGTGATCGTCAAGAACGCCCCCCATCCGCAGCTGGCCTACGCGTGGATCGATTTCATGATCTCACAGCAGTTCCAGGGCCCCTACGCGCGTGACCTCAAGCAGCAACCGCCGTCCCCCGCGAACCGGATCGTGGCCGAAAGCCTGCCGAAAGACCAGCAGCAGACGTTCCAGCCGAGCGCCGTGCTGGAGACCGGCATCTCGCAGGCCACCTACGATGCCTGGGCGCAGCTGTGGACCGAGGTGAAGACCACGCCGGTGAAGCCGTTGCCATGACGGCGGTGCCTCTGCGGCCGCCGTACGAGGCGCGCCGAGGCCGCGGGCGCGCGGGGCGGGCCCACCCTCGGCGGTGACGGGGCGCGCGGCAAGACGTTGGGGGTGGACGGCCGCGGCGCTGCTCGCACCCGCCTACGGCTTGATCGTGGCGCTGGTGCTGGTGCCCTTGGGCTCGCTGCTGGCCTACAGCCTGACGCCGGGCGCGGTCGGCGGGCCGGGCTCCCTGGGGCTCCTGTTCGAGCGCTACGTACGCTTCTTTCAGGACGGGCCGTCACGCCTGGTGCTGCTCAACTCCTTGACGATCCCGGCCATGGCCACGCTGGCGTGCCTGCTCGTCGGCTGGCCGCTCGCCTACGCGCTCGCCAAGGTGCACCGGCGCCGCGGCAACGCCCTGCTGGTGGTGCTCATGGCGCCATTCTTCGTCTCCTACCTGCTCATCATCTACGCCATCATGGGACTGCTGCAGGTAGGCGGGCCGCTGCAGGCGGCGCTGGCCGCGCTTCACCTGGTCGCGCCGACGCACTCGCTGCTGTACTCCCGAGCTGCGGTCACGCTGGCGCTGGTGTACGAGTACCTGCCGTTCATGGTGCTGTCGCTCTACGGCTCCCTGGAGCGGCTCGAAGATAGCGTCCTGGAGGCGGGTCGCGGCCTGGGCGCGGGTCCCGCACGCATCTTCGCCGAGATCCTGTGGCCCCAGTCCGTTCCCGGCGTGATCGCCGGCTGCGCCCTGGTGTTCATACCCGCGACCGGCTCGTTCGTCGAGCCGCAGATCCTCGGGGGAACGCGCCTGAGCATGCTCGGCCAGGTCATCGACGCCCAGATCAACCAGACCTTCGACCTGCCGCGTGCCGCCACCATCTCGCTCATCCTGACGGTTGCGGCCGTGGCCGGGTTCGCCGTCCTGGCGCTGGCATTCGGCGTCAGCCGGCGCCTGGCGAGGCGTTGACGATGCCGCTCAGGCCCGTGACGAGAGCGCTGTGGACGGCGTTCACCGCCCTGATCATGGCGGCCATGTTCGTGCCGGTCGCGTACCTGGTGCTAATGTCGTTCAACGCCTCGCCCTACGGCACGCTGCCGTTCAACGCCACCACGGAGTGGTACGTGCGGCTGTTCAGTGAGCCCGGTCTCGCCGCCGTTACCCTCGGCACCCTGCTCATGAGCGCCGTCGTCGCCATCGCCTGCGCAGTCCTGGGAAGCATGGCCGCGCTGGGCATGGCGCGCAGCGGTCTTCCCCGCCCCCTCGTGGGGCTGCTCCGGAACGTCAACCTCGTGCCGGTGACGGTGCCGTGGCTGGTACTGGGGGTCACGATGCTGCTGTTCTTGCTGCTCGTCGGGTCGGGGCGCAGCGTTCTCAACCTGTACCTGGGGAACCTGGTGGTCGTGCTCCCCTACGTGGTGATCCTGGTGTATGCGCGGCTGCAGGACGAACGCTTCGAGGAGGAGGAGGCCGCCGCCCAGCTTGGCGCCTCGCAGGCCCGCGTGTTCGTCGCGATCACGCTGCCCAAGCTGGCGCCGTCGATCCTGGCCGGGTCCATCATGGCGTTCATGGTCTCGTTCAACAACTTCCTGATCCAGTACTACCTGGCTCCCTTCGGCACCGACACGTTGCCCATGCAGATCTACGGCCTCGTGCGCGCCGGCGTGAGGCCCGACATCAACGCCCTGTCCACCTTCCTCGTGGTGGCGTCCATCGCCCTGGTGGTCGTTCTTGACCGGCTCGTGGGCGTCGGCGCCGGCCTCGCGCGGGCGCGGGGGCGTTGAGCGCGCCTCGGCGCTGCTCCCGGCCGAGCCGCCGCGCTCACCTGAACAGCGACGCCATGGAGGGGGCGCCGGCGGCCTTGGCCAGGTACGGCAGGCCCCAGGCCTCCTCGAGCGTGTGCAGCAACGCGTAGTGACTGGTTGGGACGGCGAGGGTGGCGCCCCGTGGCCCGTCGGTGGTGATCACGATGGTGGCGACGTGGTTCTTGCCCAAGCCGAGGAGGGCGGCAACGCCTTCCGGTGCCTCGTCGAACGTCACCACGATCGCCGAGTGCCCGGTCCAAGCGCTCGACGCCATGATCTGGTCGACCCACGTCTTGACGAAGGCGTCGCCGGCGCGGTCGAGCGCGTGGCTGTCACTGCAGGCGGGGGCGCCGTGCATGTCGTGGCAGACGTCGGGCACGATGAACGCGAAGGTGGGTACGTGGCCGGTCTCCAGGTCGGCGGCGAGCTGCTCAAGCGGTACCACCTGGCGCGCCCGCTTCGGATCCTCGGCGATGGCCGGGATCAGCATGAACGGGTCGTGCTTCTTGGCGTAGAGCGCACCGTTCGTGCCGGCGTAGTCGCCGCTGAAGCCGGGCGCAGGGAGCGCCTGCATGTACCCCTTCCAACTCAGTCCCCTGGCCTCGAGCTGCCCTGCCAGGCTGGCGTGGTCGAAGCGCTGCGAGGGATCGTCGGAGTGGCTGCCCCAGGTGTCGCCCGTGATCAGCGCCACGTAGTTCGGCAGGCTCGGATGGCCGACACCGTGATAGTCGGTCGCCAGAGCGTAGCGGTGGGCGAGGAGGTTGAGGGTGGGCATGTCGGGGTTGCCGACCACCTGGTCGTAGCCGCGGTTCTCGAGCACGATCACGAACACGTGGTCGAACGGAGCGAGCGGGCTCGTTGCAGCGAGCGCCGAGCCGAGCGCGAGCCATGCCAGCAGTCCGGCGAGAACTCTCGTCACCACCGCGTACCACCCTTTCCGGGCGAGCCACCCCGCAGGGTGGACCGAGCCTACCGTCCGCTGTTGAGGCAGGCATGAGCGCTGCGGCGCATGCGGCCGCAGTGTACCCGGCCGCCAGCCGGCGGGTCACGGGCGGCGGCGCCATCCATGGTGTGATCGGCTGCGAACCCATTGCGCCCGTGGGCGTGCACCCGGCGGCGCCGGAGGAACTCGAATGCGTTACGTCACCGCCGTGTTGGACGGCATTCCCCGCCCTGCTCTGGTCGTGGGCGAGCGCCTGCTCAGCTTCGCTCGGCTCGCCCGGGACACCGCCACAGCGCTGCCGACGTCGCTCCTCGACGCGGTCGTGCACGGCGACGGCGCGGTGCGCACGGCGCTGCCGGCATGGACCGCGAACCACGACCTCAGCGACCTGCCCGACGTCGGGACGGCGCGGCTCACGCTTCCATTCAGGCCCCCGGGAAAGATCTGGGGGATCGGCTTGAACTACCGCGCTCACGCGGAGGATTTGGACGAAGCGGTTCCGCCCGAGCCGGCCAGCTTCATGAAGCCGGCGAGCTGCGTGGTGGGCCCGGGTCAGGCCATCGGCTTGCCGGCGGTCAGTCGGCGCGTCACCGCCGAGGCCGAGCTCGGCGTGGTCTTCGGCCGCGAGGCGCGTGACGTCGGCCCGGATGCAGCCCTCGCCGCGGTGTTCGCGTTCACGACCGTGCTCGACCTCACGGCCGAGGACATCCTGCGCGTGAACCCTCGATTCTTGACGCGAGCCAAGAGCTTCGACGGCTTCTTCAGCTTCGGGCCCGTGCTCGTCACGCCGGATGAGGTCGCCGACCCGGCGAGCCTGCGGGTGCGCATCGTGCACAACGGTCGCGAGGGTCCCAGCGACGTGGTTCGCAACATGACCTATGGCCCCGCCGAGCTGATCGCCTTCCACTCGCGCGGCATGACCTGGGAGCCCGGCGACATCCTCTCCACCGGCACGCCGGGCGCCGTCCCCATCCGCGCCGGCGACAGCCTCAGCTGCATCATCGACGGCATCGGGCGGCTGGACAACACCGTGGCGTGAGCCGCTCCCGGCTCACCAGCGCGCCATGCCCGCCGTGAACAGCGCCAGCGCCGGCAGGTAGAGCGCCCACGGGAAGCGCCCCGGCACGGCCAGCAGGAAGGCGGCGACGATCGCGGCGGCGCCCAACGCCGCCAGCCCGGCGCCGGCCGGACGCGCGGCCAGCGACGCGCCCTGACGCAGGAAGCGGATGCCGGCCGCGACCAGCACCACCGCGACCAGGACCGGTGCCAGCACGGGCCCCCACCATGGCGCCGGGATGAGGAACAGCAGGTCCCAGTCGAGCAGCCCTCCGGGCCAGCCGACCAGGAGCGCCAGCCACGCGTAGTAGCTGAGGTCCCAAACCCCGAAGACGAACGCGAACGCGCCCAGCCGGCCGCGCCAGCCCCTTCCCGCCAGCAGCGCCACCGCCAGGATCATCACCACGGTGGCCGCCTCCCGCTCCAGCTCCATCCCCCGCACGGCCAACCACGCCGGCCCGGCCGGTGCCGCCGCAACGTCGGCGAAGCCGATGCCGAGCAACCGCCGCAGGTACAGAACCACCACGGCTTCCAGGAACCCCATGGCGACGGCGTAGAGAACGAGCGCCGAGAACGTGCCCGGGCCCGGCCGCGAGCGACTCAGGCCAGCCCCTCCACCAGCCTTCTGACGCCCTCGAGCAGGCGACGGGGGGTATCCGGAGGGACAGTGCAGCCGGGCCCGATCAGCAGGCCCGCCCGTCCCGCCTCCGCCACCGCGCGGCGGAGCCCGAGCTCGGCCTCGCCCAGCGTCTGGCCCGAGAAGACGGCCTCGTCGATTCCGCCGATGAGCGCGCGACCGGTGAGCGCGCGCGCCTCGGCGAGCGTCGGAGCGGTGCGGTGGTGAGACCAGTTGAAGGCCTCCACCGGGTAGTCGCGCACGCGGCCGAAATCGAGGTTCACGCCATGGACGTGGCCGATGCGCACCATGCCCTCGGCGGCCGCCAGCACGCGCGCGTCGAGCGGCTCCACCAGGGCCCGGAACTCACGGTCTTCGAGGCCGCCGGCGGCGGCCGCCACCGCCCAGTTGAGCGAGTAGAACAGGCCGTCCGCACCCGCCTCGCGCACCGCCAGCACGTAGCTGCACAGGCTGTCCGTGATCGCCTCGAGCGCATGCCTGGCGGCCCGCGGCTCGGCTCGCACGAGCGTGAGAACGCTCCGGCCCGCCGAACGCAGCAGCGTCTGCAAGGGGTCGAACAGCGTCTCCACGATCGGCACGTCGGAACCGAGGGCGTCCCTGATCCGTCGGATGACCTCGAGCTGGGTCGCGAGCGGGGCCTGCTCGGCCCGCAGCGCCTTCACGCCTTCGAGCGCTGTCGCCGACGCCAGGGCTTCGCCGTCGCCACCCGACAAGGGGAGCCGGTAGTCGTTCATGACCTTGACGAAGTCCCAGTCGTAGGCCCGCTGGTACTTGACGTGGAGCTCCGCGACGTCCGCCGGCGGCAGGTGTTCGCTGGCGAAGTGGAGCCAGACGCTGGCGGGCGGACGATCGCTCGTCCCGCCGCGAATGGCTGTGAGGAATCGATCCTTGCTCGTCATGCTCGCCTCCTTCGCCGCCGCGCCTGCGGGCCGTCCCCGAGAGGCGGGCGAGGCCCACCGCACGCGGCGCAGCCCCCGCCGGCAGTCGCAGCGGCGCTCACAGCTCGCCGCAGCAGGGGTCGGGGCAGCCGGCCGGGAACGTGCGGCCATCGGCGAGGGCGACGCCCAGCCGGGCGTCGGTCGCACCCTTGCCCTCGGCGCGCGCGGGCAACGGCGCCCTCAAGTACACCACGCCGACCGGGCGCGGACCGACGCCGATCAGCTTCCGCACCCGGAACTCGGGAACGGCAACGGCCGCCAGGGCGTCGCGGCCGGGCAAAGGCACGAACAGGGTGTGCCCGGACTCGCCGTAGCGGAAGGTGCCGGCCACGGGGTTGCTGCCGGCCGGGAAGCGCACGTTGGCGACCACGTCGAGCCGGCTTGTGTCGACCACGGACACCTCCGAGGAGTCGCGGCAGATGACCATGCCGTAGCGGCCGTCGGGGGTGACCTCGCTGGTCAGCGGCCTTCGACCGAGCCCATCGGCGACGGAGAGCCGCGCCACCTCGCGGGGCCGCGCCGGATCGCTCAGGTCGAAGATCGACTCGCTGCCGGTGGACGAGGCACCGGCCACCACCGCGTTCTCGACGAACAGCACGTTCCCGGTCGGCGACGCCGTCGCCATGTAGGGTCCCAGCGGCCCGGGCCCGGCGCGACGCGTCACGCGCACCCGGGAGGCCACCGCGAAGCGCTCGACGGCGATCACGGCGATGGTGTCGTTGCCCCGGTCGGGGGCGTAGGCGTATCGCCCGGCGGACGCCATGGTGACGTCGCAAGGCTGCGCCCCCTCGGCGTCGTCGAGCGTGGCCACCACGCTGCCGAAGCCGGGCTTGGCCGGATCCGCGGCGATCTTCAAGAAGCGGCTCTGGAAGCGCGCCGCGGCAATCACGGCGCTGCCGTCGGGCGTGATCTCGGTGTAGTTCTGCTGCGAGCCGGTCTCGACGCGCGCGACCCGTTCGCCGGTCGACAGCCTGAAGGCGCTCACCGCGCCCCGGTCGGCGAAACCGCTCCAAATGAGATCGCGCGTGTCGTCCCAGCGTGTCGCCGGGAAGCTGAAGGCACCGGCGAGCGGCACCGTCGCCAACACCTCGAGGCTGTCGGGGTCGACCAGCGTGACGCTGGGGCCGCCGCGCGCACCGTTGTTGGAGACCACGATGAGGTCGCGCGGGCCGCTCCCGTCCGCCAGGCCGACGCGCCACGAGCCGAGCGCCAGCAGCGCGGCGCCTCCCAGCGTGCCCTTGAGGAAGGTGCGGCGGGACAGGGGCCTGCCGCCGCGCTCCTCGAACGTCTCGCTCATGCGGAATCGCCGGTCCCCAGCATGGTCGCGGTCAGCATAGGCGACGGCGAGGCGGCTCGGCTGTAACTCAGCGGCAGCCGCGGGCGTCGACGCTTCGGCGCAGCAGCGCTCACCCGCCGTCCGGCGAGGCATCGAGCCGCGGGGTCAACGCCCGGTCCGGATAGTCCGCCTCGGGGCGGGCCGCGGAGAAGAAGCAGTACAGCCGCAGCGACTCGTCGCCGATGTTGACCGTGGCGTGCGGGACGCCCGGCGGCACGATCCAGGCATCGCCACCCGACACGCGCATCCACTCGCCGTCCAGCCACAGTGCACCCTGTCCGTGCGCCACCACGATGATCTCCTCCATGCGGTCGTGCACGTGCGGCACCCGGGGGCTCTCGGGATCGCTCGGGTCGACGTCGACCGTGCGGAAGGCGCAGCCGGACGCCAGGCCGTTTGCGGCCGAGAAGACCTCGCGGACCGTGCGGTT
>CAYOXR010000412.1:0-1813 GCA_964407955.1 uncultured bacterium
TTCTGACCGCGGTACGCGGGGGTCGGCTGGCGTTCACGAAGGCGCAGGCGCTCGCCCGGCTGGAGGATGAGAAGAGTCGCGACGCGCTGCTTGCGGAGGCCATCGACGGAGAGCTTTCGCTGAGCCAGATCAAGCGCCGCATCACCGAGTTGCGCCGGGAACAGGGTACCCGGCCGCGCTCTCAGGTGGACGGGATGCTCGAGCTCGCGGCGACGTCAAAGCGCATGCTCACCCGTGCCCACCTTGAACGCCTCGGCAGCGCGGAACGTGAGCGCGTCCAGGCCATCCTTCGGGAGCTGACGGACTTGTTGGGTGGTTGACGCCTGTCGGCGGCTGCCGGTTCGGCCGGCACCACGATGTGGGGCCAGGCCCCGCTTGCCGAGGTGCTCAGCCGCGGTCGGTTGCGGTTGCTCGGCGCGCCCCTGCACCTCCCACCACGGCCGGTCGCCTCGTTGAAGATGTGGCCGCCACGACAGCGTTGTACTTGTGTACGATGGGCGGGCCGCCGGTCGCCACGGCGCCTTCTCGCGAAGGCGCCCAAGGGCACGGGCTCGACCGGTAGCGGGTACGGCGAGGCGGACCGTGATAGATTCTTGCCTACGTTCAGGCTCCGATGAGCGGGGGTCGAAGACCATGCTGGCCGCAGGGATCCCGCGAGCTTGTGCAACGTACTGTCAACCCGCTGCAGCATCGACCGAGGAGGGGGTCAAGCGCTCTGTCATGCCCACGCTCTGTCTCTACATCAAGCCGTCGGGGAAGGAAGCCGGTACGCGGCTCGTATCGGTGACGCGACTGGGACCTCAGTGGACGGGCCGACGGCTGCGGCTGCGGGATCCGGGGCAGCTCGGCCTGCACGAGGCCGACATCATCGGTTGGTCGGATTTCTACGCTGGCACGGCGTGCGATGTTCACGTGGCGCGGGCCCGCGATGATGAGCATGCCGGCTGGCTGATCTGGGGCGGCACGCTTGGCTTGCGGTCGGTTCCGCCGGAATGTGACGACCCCGAGTCGGTTCGGCGTGGGGAGTGGGAGGCGCGGCCGCTGTTGTGGGTCGAGGACCCGTCGCTGCTGCCAGACGAGGTCCGGGCCGTGGTGGGGGAGGAGCGCATGTCCGCGGCGAGCACGTCCGTGGCTCCGGTCGGGCGCTAGGATGCCTGCTGGAGGTTCGCCATGGTGGACGTAGGCAGCGAAGCGCCGGACTTCGAGCTCGAGGATCAGGACGGTCACCGGCATCGCCTGTCCCGCTACCGCGGGCGCTGGGTGGTGCTGTACTTCTACCCGAAGGACGACACGCCTGGCTGCACCAAGGAAGCGTGCGGCTTCCGAGACACGCTGCCGGATCTGACGCGGTTGAACGCGGTGGTCATGGGGCTGTCTGCAGACGATCGTGAGAGCCATGCGCGTTTCGCTCAGAAGCACGCGCTGAGTTTCCCGCTGTTGGTGGATCCGGACAAACGCGTGTTGGAGACGTATGGCGCGTATGGGGAGCGCTCGATGTACGGACGGACGTTCATGGGTGTGAAGCGCATCAGCTATCTGATCGATCCCGAGGGGAAGGTCGCGCGCGCATGGCCCAACGTCAAGGCCGCGGAGCACGCGCAGGAGGTTGCCGAGGCGCTGGTGGCGTTGGGGGCGTGAGCTTCGACCTGGTCGCTGCCGGCCGGCCGGGCCCGGGTGGGGTGGTGATCGAACTGGGAAAGCCAGGGTACTCGTGCCGGTGTTGGCATCGGCGCGCCGTTCGTGCTGGCGGCGAACATCTGGGAAGTCTGGGGTACCGAAACGCGGTCGCCGTGGGAGCGCGGGGGGACACTGG
>CAYOXR010000413.1:0-3649 GCA_964407955.1 uncultured bacterium
CATGGCTATCGCGGTCTGAACGCGGGTAAATACCCCGATCTTCTCGAGGGCATCCTGCAGCGCCATGGCGTTCATGACCGTGCCGAGCATGCCGACGTAGTCGGCGGTGGCGGGATCCATCTCGCGGCCGTTCTGGGCGCCGCGCCAGAAGTTGCCGCCGCCGACCACGATCGCCAGTCGATCGCCGCGGCCGATGGCCGCGGCGATCTCTCCCGCGAGGGCGTTGGTGGCTTCCGGCGAGACCCCGAAGCCGTTCTCGCCGGCGAGGAACTCGCCGGAGAGCTTCAGGAGCGCCCTACGCACGCCTCACTCCCCGATGGCGATGCGGGCGAAGCGGCCCACCTGGATGTTCTCGCCGATGGTCGCGATGGCCTCCTTGATGAGGGTGTCGACGGTCTTCTTGTCGTCCTTGACGTAGGGCTGCTCGAGCAGGCAGATCTCGGCGAAGAACTTGCCAAGGCGACCCTCGACGATCTTGGACACGACGTCGGCGGGCTTGCCTTCGCTCGCCGCCTGCTTCTCGAGCTGCTCGCGTTGCTCGGCGACGGCCTGTTCGGGCACGTCGTCGCGGCTGACGTACTGCGGGTTGGCCATCGCCACGTGCATGGCGATGTTTCGTGCCAGCTCATGGAAGCTCTCGTTCATCGCCACGAAGTCGGTTTCGCAGTTGAGCTCGACCATCACGCCGATCTTGCCGGTGTGGTGGATGTAGGTGCCGATGAAGCCCTCGCGCGCCACCCGGTCGGCCTTCTTGGCCGCCTTAGCGATGCCGCGTTCGCGCAGCAGCCCGGCCGCCCTCTCCAGGTCGCCGTAGGTTTCGTCCAGCGCCTTCTTGACGTCCAGCATGCCTGCGCCGGTCATGGCGCGCAGCTTCTTGATCGCTTCGGTGCTCACAGCCATAGTCGTTCGTCCTCCGGGCGGGCCGAGCGCTCAGCCCTCGGCGTCCGCGTTCTTCTCCTCGTTCGCGTCCTGCTCCTCGTCCTGGTCGGCCGTGTCGGCGTCCGCGGCGTCCGCTTCGGCCTCGCTGGCCTTGGCGGCGCGCGCCTTGGGCTTGACGGTGCGGGCCCTCGGCTTGGCCTCGGTCGCCGCGACGTCGGCACTCTTCTCCTTGCCGTCATCGTCCTTGCCGTCATCGTCCTTGCCGTCATCGTCCTTGCCGTCATCGTCCTTGCCGTCGGCGTCCTTGGCGTCGGCGTCCTTGGCGGCCGCCTTGCGGCGCGCGGGCTTGGCCGTCTCACTCTCGGCCGCCGCCTCCGCTTCGTCCGGCGCTTCGTCCGCTGCCTCGGCCTCGGGGGCCGCCGCCTGGGCGGGCTCCGCCGGCGCTGCCTCGGCCGTTTCCTTGGGGGCCGCTACCTTGGCCGGCGCTGGCTTGGCCGCAGGCTCGCCGGCCGCAGCCTCTTCGTCCTCCGCCATGGCGGCGGCGGCCTTGATGGTCCGTTCGGGCGAGGACATCGGGGTGGGCAGCGTCTCGCGCTCCGCTTGCCGGGCGGCTTCCTCTGCCGGCCGTTCGACGGGCTCCTCGCTGCCGCCGCGCACCTCGACGATCACGTCGGACAGCCGGGCGGTGACGAGCTGGATGGAACGGATGGCATCGTCGTTGCCGGGGATGATGAAGTCCAGCACGTCGGGATCGCTGTCGGTGTCGGCCAGGGCCACGACCGGGATGTCGAGCTTGTTGGCCTCCTTGACGGCGATGGCCTCCTTGGTCGGGTCGATCACGAACAGCGCGTCGGGCAGGCGGTTCATCTCCTGGATGCCGCCGAGGTAGCGGTGCAGGCGCTGCAGCTCCTTGCCCATGGAGATCTGTTCCTTCTTGGTGAAGCGCAGGATCGACTCGTCATCGAACATGCCCTGCAGGTCCTTCAACCGCTCGACGCGCGTGCGGATGGTCTTGAAGTTCGTCAGCAGCCCGCCGAGCCAGCGCTCGTTGATGAACGGCATCCCGCAGCGCCTGGCCTCCGCCGCGAGGATCTCCTGCGCCTGCTTCTTGGTGCCGACGAAGAGGATGGTGTTGCCGCGGCCGGCCATGTCGCGCAGGAAGTTGAACGACTTCTCGCTCTCGACCAGCGTCTTCTGCAGATCGATGATGAAGATGCCGTTGCGCTCCGCGAAGATGTAGCGCTTCATCTTCGGGTTCCAGCGCTTGGTCTCGTGCCCGAAGTGCACGCCCGCTTCCAGCAGCTGCTTCATTCCGAGGTACGACACGTGAGTCCTCCGTGGCGGGATGTTGAGGTTGGAGTCGAGCGGCCCCTGCGGGTCGCCCCGCGTCCGGGCGGCCCCTCGGGCGCCCGGTGCCCAGGTCGGCGTCGGCGGACATCCCGCTGCCGCCGGCCAAACCTCCGCAGTATACAGGAGCGCCCTCGACGAGGGCCACTCTGGCCGACGCGGACGAGTGCCGACGGGGCCCCGACGGGGCGCCGGCCGGTCGCCGCCCGGATGCCGGCCGACGCGGGCGGACGCCGCCGCGGGCAGCCCCGCGCCTTCGCCGCTAACCGCAACGCCCGCGGGCGGCTCCAAAGAGCCGCCCGCAACGCTTCTAGGTTGTTGTTCCGGTCCTACGGCAGTGCGTTCAGGGCCTGCTTGGCCGGCTGGTAGTTGGGATCGATCTGCAGCGCATGCTGGTACGCCTGCTTGGCGTTGGCGACGTCGCCGCTGGCGCCGCGGGCCTGGTAGGCCTTGCCCAGCCAGTAGTAGGCATCGGCGCTCTCGGGCGGCAGCAGGGCGCCCTGCTGCGCACGCTTGACCGCCTCGTCGACCTGGCCGGTCTGGATGTAGGCGCGCGCCAGGTAGGTGTAGAGCGGCGGCACGAACACCGCGCCGTTGAGCTTCAACGCCGCCTCCAGCTTGGGCACGGAGGCCTTGACGTCACCGCACTCGAACATGGTGATGCCCAGCTGGGACACGGCCGAGAGCGACTGCGGGTCCAGGCTCGCCGCCTGCGAAAGCTCGTACTCGGCGGTGCTGCAGTCCTTGAGCTGGTAGGCGACATTGCCCAGGTTGTTGTGCGCCGAGCTGTTGGTGGGATCGAGCACCACCGCGCGGCGGAAGGCCTGCTCCGCGAGCTTGAGGTCTCCCTGCGCGCGGTAGACGCGACCCAAGTTGACCTGCAGCGTGGACTGCTCGGCGGCGCTGAGGACGTTGCCGCTCGTGGACTGCGAGACGGCGTTCTCCAGCGCGGTGCGGGCCTTGTCGAAGCTTCCCAGGTCGTAGAGCACCACACCCTTGGTGTTGAGCACGCGCGGATCGTTCGGAGCGAAGGCCTCGGCCTTCTGGATGGTGTCGAGCGCGTCGCTGAGCCGGTTGGGGTAGGTCTTGGCGTCGGACTGGTACTCGTCGCGGTAGGTCAGGGCCAGGTGCACGTACGCCAGCACCATCTTCGGGTTGGACTTGAGCGCCGCCTGGTAGGCGTCGACCGCTTGCGGGTAGGCCTGCTGGCAGGTGAGCGACTGACCCTTGCCCAGGAGCGCGTCGGCGTTGGTGGCCTCGGTCTTCAGCGCCTCCTGGAAGAAATACTGGGCCAGGGCGCAATCACCGTGGGTGAGGTAGAACTGGCCGTCGCTGATCAGCGAGGGCACGTCGGGCGTCTGAGACTGCGCGGTGGCCTGGCCTGCCGGCGGTTTGCCCTTGGCGGTGTTGGTGGGGCCCTGGG
>CAYOXR010000414.1:0-4708 GCA_964407955.1 uncultured bacterium
CCCAACGCGTAGACCTTCTGGGCAGACGCGTAGTTCGCCTGTGCGGCAGCCAGCGCGGACTCCGCCGAGGCGAGCTGGCTCTGCAGCTGCGTCGTCGCCTGCTGGGTATTGGTCTGCTGCGACTGCAGGTTGATCTCGGCGGTGCTCAGCGACGTCTTGGCGTTGGCGACCGCGAGGTCGAGGGTGTCGGTGTTGAGCTGCACCAGCGGCTGATTGGCCTTCACGTCGTCGCCGACCCCCACCAGCAGCGCCTTCACGGTGCCGCTCGCCTGCGCGGCCACATTGCTCTGCATCACCGGCACCACCGTGCCGGTGGCGGTGCGTTGCGCCACCAGCGGGCCCCTCGCCACCTTCACCGACTGCACCGTGATGGTGGCCCCAGGCCCGCTGCGGCCGCCGAAGCCACCGGCTGGGCCGCCGCCACGCCCCGCGAAGCCCCCGCCGCCCGCGAAGCGGCCAGCGCCCGGGGCGCCGCCCGCTGCACCGCCCGAGCCGGACCCGCCGCCCGTGCTGAAGCCCCCGTGCAGGGCGTAGCCGCCGACGCCCGCTGCCACCACCAGGATCAGCACGATCGCCCATCCACGCGCTCTCACGCCTAGCCTCCTCCGCCGGACGTCGCGGGCACCACCAGGCCGGTGAGATCCTGGCCCGCCGAGACGGACAGCGTCACGACCGCGTTGCGGTACGTGTCCACGGCTTGCACAAGGCTGTACTCCGCCGAGGCGACGTTGACCTGATCGGACTGCACCTGGATTGCTGCCACGGTGCCGGCCTGGTAGGCGGCCTGGTCCTGTGCCAGCACCTGCTGACTATTGTGCAGGTTCTGCTGTGAGATGGCGATGTTGGCGAACGTGTTCAGCGCCGCCTGATAGGCGTTGGCCACGCTCGTGGCGGCGTTCTGTTGCGCCGTGTCCAGCGTGCGCTGGGCGTTGTCGAGCGAGGTCTTGGCGGTCTGATAGGTCATGCGCGGGGTGTAGTCGTTGTCCGAGAGCTTCACCTGCAGGGTGTACACGTCGACGGCCTGCTTGGCCTGCACCACGCTCGGCAGACGCTCGAGCAGGCCCTTCTGGAGATCGGCCAGCTTCACGTCGATCTTCGGGAAGTCGGGTGGGGGCGCCACCGTCACGGACCCCAGGTTGGTGACGCCGAGCAGCGTGGCGAGCTGCGCCTCGGCCACCGGCACCTTCGCCTGGGCGTTGGCCAGCGACTGCTGCGCGCTCTGCTGCGCCGTGCGCGCCTGCGAGACCGAGAGCGCGGTCGCGTTGCCGTTGTTGAACTTCGCTTGCGCCACGTCCAGGTCCTTGTTGGCGAGGTCGAGCTGGGCCTGGGCCAGCGCACCGTTCTGCTGCGCCTCGTAGAGGGCGAGGTAGGCACTGACCACGCTCTGCAGCACCTGCAGCTTGGTGGACTCCACGGTCACCGCGTCGAGCGCAGCCGTCTGCTCGGCCTGGGTGCGCTGCACGATCAAGGTCGATGGATCGGCCTGCACGGCCTTGAGCTGCTGCTGCGCATTGCTCAGGTTGGTCTGCGCGTTCGCGAGCGCCGTCCCCTGGGCGTAGGCGCGCTTCAACGCCTGGCCGAGGTCCAGCGTCGCCTGCGAGGCAGCCGGCTGCTGGGCCGGCGTCGCGGCCGCGGGGGGCACCGGGGTCTGCTGGGCCCATGCCACACCGAGGACGAGAAGCACGGGGATGGCGATGCGGATTCTCATGGCTGTCCTCCGGGGGGAACCTGGAGCTCCCCCAGCGCGTTGCGCAGTTGGAGCAAGGCGAGATAGAGCGCGTTCTGGTCGGACTCGACCGTTCGCTGCGCCTGCTGATAGGCGACCTGCGCGGCGCCTACATCCAATGACGTGGCGAGGCCGGCGTCGAGCTGGGCCTTCACCGTGTCGAGGGACTGCTTGGCGGCCGATTCCGATGCCTGGTCGGCGCTCAGGGTGGCCCGCGCGCCCTGCCACGAGGCGTAGCGCTGTCGGATATCCAGTTCCGCCGCGCTGCGCGTGGCGGCGAGCGCTGCCTGAGCGCTCTGCACGGCGGTGCGAGCCGACCGCACGGCGGCGCTCGCGCTCGGCGCGTCGAGCGGGATGCTCACCGAGACGCCGACGCTCAGCTGCGTCGAGGTCGCGGCTGTGCCGGGCGCCACAGGGTAGGAGGCGGTACCACTCAGCACCCCCTTCTGGAAGTCCAGGCCGGCGCTGACGCTCGGGCCCGCAGCCGCGCCGGTGCTGTCGGTACCTCCCACTCCGACGCTCAGGCTGGCGCTGGGGATCCACCGCTCTGCGGCGCTGGCCGAGAGCGTTGCCTGGGCCTGGGCAACCCTGAGCTCCGCCGACTTCACGTCGTCACGCGATCCAACGGCGGATGCCAACAGCTGCTGCAGCGCGGCCGTGGGGCCGGGGGCCTGCGGCGGCGAGGTGGCCAATGGGGCGTCCGTCACCGGCGTGCCCAGCGTCCCGAACAGGGCCTGGCGCGCCAGCTCGAGGCTGCTCTGTGCCTGGGCGAGAGCGGCACTGGCGCCGGCCGCGGTCGCCTCGGCCTGCGCCAATCCGGCTGCGCTGAGCTGGCCCTGGGCGCGTTGCGCCCGTGCCGCCGCCAGCTTGGCCTGAGCCTGCGTGTCTGCCGCCTGGGCGACGCCCTGCGCCGTGGCCGCGAGCCGCGCCGCGAAGTACGCCTGCTCGAGGCCGAGCACCAGGCTCGCGCGCGTGCTGTCGCGCGTGAGCGCGGCGATATGCAGCGAGATCTCGGCGTTGGCGATGGACGCCTCGGCAGGTGCCCACGGCAGCACGGTCGTCGCGGCCGAGATCGAAACCTTGGCCGTCGCGCCGCTTCGTCCGCCGGTGCCGGTGATGGTGTCGGTGCGGTCGTAGCTGCCGCCTGCCGAGACGCTCAGGCCCGCCGCGGCACGAGCCGCAGCGAGCGCGTCGGCAGCGCTCCGGTAGGTGAGGTCGGCCTGATGCCAGGCGGGTGAGGCGGGCAGCGCCGCCAGCGCGTCGGATAGGGTCAGTGGGGTCGCCTGCGCCAGCGCATGCGATCCCACAACGAGCAGGAGGCCGCACGCCAACCCCCGCGCTCGAGAGCGGACGCTGATCATGTGCACAAGCGTCGCCCCGCGTCGTGCAGAACTGGCAAGGCTCATTTGAAGAAAATGTGCAGGCGCCGTGGTGGCCGTTTGGGCCGCATGCCGGTGCCGATGCGCGCCGCGCTTGTCAAGTGGCCCGCGATGCGCGACACTCGCCAAAGCCGTCCCTGGAGGCCCCATGCGTCCCCGCGTCGACGCCGCCATCACAAGCGATTGCCGAGCCATTGCCCGAATCTACAACGAGGGCATCGACGACCGCACGGCCACCTTCGAGACGCGCCATCGCTCTGCTCACGAGGTCGCCGCCTGGCTGGCCAGCGGCTACCCGCTGGTCGTCGTCCGCGAAGGCCCCGAGGTGCAGGCGTTCGCGTCCTGCTCCGAGTATCGGCCGCGGGCGTGCTACCGGGACATCGCCGAGTTCTCCGTCTACGTCGCGCGGAGTCGGCGCGGTCGCGGCCTGGGCGGCGTCGCCCTGGACGGCCTGATGCAGGTCGCACCCACGGCCGGCGTGCGCAAGCTGGTGTCGCGCGTGTTCACCGAGAACCTGGCCTCACGCCGGCTGCTGGCGAGCCGGGGCTTCCGAGAGGTCGGCATCTACCGCCGTCACGGCCGCCTCGACGGCGTCTGGCACGACGTCGTCATCGTCGAGAGGCTGCTCGACGAGCTTGCCGCCTGATATCCCACAGACGGCGCGATTTGCCCTGCTACAATCGATAGTTGGCTATGCTGAATTGTTCCGTTTCATCAATAGTTCGAAGCGCCGGGGGCGGCCGCCGGAGGCGGCCGTGACTCGCCCCGCCACACGACAACGCGACGCGGTGCTCTCCGAGCTGCACGAGACCATGTTCCGGCTGATGCGCGTGCAGCGGCAGGTCGCCGAGCGCGCCTTCGCTCCGCTGGGGCTGAGACCCGTTCAGGCGTTCGCCTTGGCGCTGCTGGGCCAGGACGCCACCTACCCGACGGAGCTGGCACACCTGCTCGATGCGCCGCCGTCAGTCGTCTCGGTGCTCATCGGGGACCTCGAGGAGCGCAAGCTGCTCACGCGCGCGCTCGACCCCGCCGATCGCCGCCGCGTCAGGTTGGAGCTCACCGATGAAGGCCGACACCTATTAGAGGTCGTGCGCGCGGCCTGGGTGGAGGCGACCGAGCAGAGCGTCGAACGGCTGAGCACGCCGGAGCTGGAGACGTTGGTCCGCATCCAGAAGACGCTGCTGGGGGAGTGACGCTCATGCCGCAAGCCTCCATCCTCGCGCTATGCCTGCTGGCGGCCGCGACGCTCCCGCTCGCCGCGGCCCAGGTCCCGACGTCGCCGCCGGCCGCAGCGGCGCCCGCGCCGTCCCCGGTCGCAGCCGCCAACGCCAGCGGAGACGCCGCGCTCAAGGCGTTCCTGGCGCCCCTGACCGGCTACCCGTCGCTGCAGGCGGCGGCCGAGAGCGTGCTGACCGCGCGCGCGCAACTCCACGCGGCCTACGACCCTGTGTCGCTGCAGGCCACCGGCGGCTACTCGCGCTTCGACAACACTGTGGTCGACACCGACCCGGCCACGCCAGGCGTGCAGCCCCTGCCGGCGAACGGCGGGCGGATATCGGCAGACGTCACGCTCCGACCCTGGCTCTTCGGCGACACGGCCGAT
>CAYOXR010000415.1:0-2751 GCA_964407955.1 uncultured bacterium
GAGCGCGCCGGGCCAGATCACGCACAGGAGCCCCTTCGCGCGAATCGTGTTCGGGCCGCTGGCGGGCGCCGACGCCCGAGCCGAGCAGGCACTGGAGGCCTTCCGCGACGCCGGGATCGAAGCCGACCTGACGGCCGAGCCACGCGAAGCGGTGTGGCGGAAGTGGGTGCTCATCTGCGCCTTCAGCGGCCTCACCGCGCTCACGCGCAAGCCGATCGGCGACGTGCTGGCGCAGCCGGAAACGCGCGAGCTGTTCCGGGGCGCGGCGGCGGAGGTCGCCGCGCTGGCCGCCGCCAGCGGTGCGGCGCTGCCCCGCGACGTGGTCGACGCCACCATGGCGTTCGCGTCCGAGACCATGCAGCCCAGCATGACCTCGTCGCTGGCGCAGGACCTGGCGGCAGGGAAGCCGCTCGAGCTCGAGGCGCTCAACGGCGCCGCGTCGCGGCTGGGCCGCGAGCTGGGCGTGCCAACGCCTGTCAACGACTTCATCTACGCCGCACTGGCCCTGCATGTCGGGGGGAACGGGTGAGCAGGGCGCGCTGCGCCTGGGCCGAGGGCGATCCGCTGCTCCGCACGTACCACGACGTGGAGTGGGGCGTGCCGGTCCACGACGACGCGCGTCTGTTCGAGATGCTCGTCCTGGAGGGATTCCAGGCCGGACTGAGTTGGCTGACCATCCTGCGCAAGCGCGATGCCTTTCGTGAGGCCTTCGCAGGCTTCGCACCGGACCGCGTCGCGGCGTTCGGGGCTGGCGACGTCGACAGGCTGCTGCGCGACCCGCGGATCGTGCGCAACCGCGCCAAGATCCACGCGAGCATCCGCAACGCCGGCTGCTTCGCCGGCGTCGTGGAGGCGTTCGGAAGCTTCGACGCCTACCTGTGGCGGTTCGTGGGGGGCGCCCCGCGGGTCCACCGGCCGCGTTCCGCGGCGGACGTGCCTGCCACCAGCCCCGAGTCGCAGTCGCTCGGCCGCGACCTCGAGCGTCGGGGCTTCGCGTTCGTGGGCCCCACCATCATGTATGCCTTCATGCAGGCCACGGGCATGGTGATGGACCATACCGTGGCGTGCTTCCGCCACGCCGAGCTGGCGGCGCCGGTCTGAGCCGCCGCGGCGGGTCGCCGGCCGCTCCGCTGTGCCGGCGAGGCCAGGCCGGGCCTATCGGCGCGGCTATACTTCCTGTGCCGATGAGCGACGACGCCAAACGCGGCTACCGGATGCTCGCCCGATTGTTCCTGCTGGTGGGTGCCGGCTTCGCGTTGCTGGCACTGCTGCAGCAGGCCGGAGCGGTGCACGTGTTCCACGGCAATCCTCTGGGCGTGGCGCTGCTCGTTCTCGTCATCGGGCTGCTGCTGTGGTGGACGGTGCGCACGGCGCCGCCCGCAGCGGCCGAGGAGGACGAGGACTCGGACGAGGCGTGAGCGCTGCCGGCGCGCGCGGTCGCGGCGGCGGTCCGGCGGCTCCCGGGCGCCGGCTCAGGGCCTGGCGAGCGTGAAGGTGAGCGTCTGCCGGTGGCTGCCGGCGGGCGCCGGCGAGGCGACCCGGAAGTCCAGCGCGATGGCCTGCCAGCCGCCGGTCGGGCCGGAGCCGGCATCGACCTGCGGCTGCTGGGAGGGCGTACGCCAGCTTCCGTCCCCGGCGACGTCGTACTCCAGCTCCGGACCGTTGCCGGCCGTCTCCTGGACGGTGAGCGTCCAGGCGCTGTTGGCGAAGACGTCGATTGCGAGGTGATCGGGCGTGACCGCGGCGCCGTCGATGGTGAAGTCGACGGCGCGCGACGTCGTTGCCGTCGACGGGCCGATGCGCAGCCGCACCACGGTCGGGATGTGTACGGTGACAGTGTTCTGAGCCGTCGCCTGGGCGCGGGCCAGACCCGGCACGGCGACCCACAGCGCCAGCGTGATCAGCTTGGCGACAAGGTGACGTCGCATCCGCACTCCCCCTTCGAGGACGGATGCAACCAGGCAGAGTCTGGAGCGCGCGATCTCGGGCCGCCAGGCCCGCTGCCGCGGTCCCAGGTTCGGCCGGTTGCATCACTGGCTCCCCGAGTCCCTTGATGCCCATGTTGGGAGTCTCGGTTCATCGCCTCCGAACCCTTCGGTCGTAGGCGCCGAGCGGGCCCGCCAAACGAAGCGAGCGCCGCATCGGCGTGGCGATGGGCGCTTGACGGGCCGCGCATTGGCGCGCGACACCGAGGTGTCGCACGCTTGCAGCGAGGCCGGTTGCGCTACTAGCTCCACCCGATCCAAGCGCCCAGATGCAGATCGGGCTTCAACGCTTCCTCGAAGGCAGCATAACGCCCTGGGCTTACGGAACTCTTACGCTGCCGGTGCGCCCGTCGCTGCAGCGCCCACCGGTGACGGAGCCGAGGAGCCTGTGAAATCTCCTACACCGACGGAGTAAGCGCGTCGCGGACTCGTTCGGCAGGCGCTTCGGGGCGCTCGTCATGGGTCTCCGTCGGCGGCCGCGACAGCCGGCGCATCCGTGACCGCGTCACGTGCACGTGGCGGCCAGGTTGCCGTGCATGCGTTGCCCTCGGCGCGCCACTCCGGTAACAATGACCGGATGCGGGTCTCCATCGAGCTGGTGCCGCGCAACCCGGACTCCCTGAGCGACCAGCTGCAGCAGGTCGTAGCGGCGTTCCCGTTCGTAGACACCGTGAACCTGCCGGACATCCTGCGCTTCCCGGTGCGGAGCTGGGAGGGTTCCGCGATGGCCCGGGGCTTCGTGCCTCATGCGATCCCGCACCTGCGC